>JBBQXR010000253.1:0-5368 GCA_038209455.1 Acidimicrobiia bacterium | reverse complement strand
GAAGAGGAGCCCCTCGCCGCGGATCGCGTCACCGAGCAGGCGCTCGTACGGGGTCATCTCGTCGGGGAACTCGTTGCACAGCGCGAGCTCGCGTGAATCACCCACCATCGCCTCGCCGGGCAGCTTCGCCCGGGCACCGATTGCGATCACGATCTCGGGACTGAACTGGAATCGCACGTAGTTGCCCTTGCCCTCGGGCACGTCGCTGTCGGTGAACACGCGTTGCGGCGGTGCCAGCAGTTCGACGTGCACCTCGGTGCTGTGCACCGGAAGCTGCTTGCCCGCCCGGATGTACCAGGGCACGCCCGCCCACCGCCACGAGTCGATGTGCAGCCGGCACGCGGCGTAGGTCTCGACGTCCGAATCGGAGGCGACCCCATCCTCGTCGCGGTAGCCCTCGAACTGGCCTCGAACGAGATCCCGGGGCGTCATCGTCTCCACCGCGGCGAACACCCGCTCCTTGCCGTCGCGCAACGCGAGGTCGCCCATACCGAGCGGCGGCTCCATCGCGAGCAGCGCCACCATCTGGAACAGGTGGTTCTGTACGACATCGCGCAGCGCGCCCACCTCTTCGTAGAACTTGCCGCGGCCGCTCACCCCGAAGTCCTCGGCCATCGTGATCTGGACACTCGCGATGTAGTTGCGGTTCCAGATCGGCTCGAGGAAGGAGTTGGCGAACCGGAAGTAGAGGAGGTTCTGCACCTCCTCTTTCCCGAGGAAGTGGTCGATGCGGTACACGGAGGATTCCGGGAACACCGAGTGGACGATCGCGTTGAGCGCTTCGGCACTGGCAAGGTCGCGGCCGAACGGCTTCTCCACGATGAGCCGGGAGTTGTCGGCTGCGCCCGACTCGCCGAGCGACTGCACGACCGGTCCGAACAGACTCGGCGGGATCGCAAGATAGTGCGCCGGAGCGTGCGCGCCGACGTTGTCCAGCGCCTTCTTCAACGCGGTGAACGTCGCGGGGTCGGTGTAGTCACCGTCGACGTACTGCAACGAGTTCATGAGGTGGTCGAGCGCGACCGGGTCCTCCTGGCCACCGTGCTCGGCGATGCTGGCGCGCATCCGCTCCTTGAGCATGTCGATGGTGTTGCCGCCGCGGGCGATACCGACGATCGGCACGTCGAGATGGCCGTGGCGCGCCATCGAGTACAACGCCGGAATCGTCATCTTGTAGCCGAGGTCGCCGGTCGCGCCGAACCAGCACAGCGCGTCGGCCCGGCCCCGACCTCGCTTCGTGGTGGGTTTGATCAGCGCGGGTTCGGCAGTCATCAGGCAGATTCCTTCGGGCAGGCAGACGGGCGGTCGCGCTCAGGACTTCTCGGCATGACCACCGAACTCCTTGCGCATCGCGGAGAGGATCCGGTTCGCGAACTCCGACTCCTCGCGTGACTCGAACCGGTCGAACAGCGCCGCCGACAGCACATGGATCGGAACGCCCTCGTCGATCGCGGCGAGCGCGGTCCACCGGCCCTCACCCGAGTCCGACACCCGACCGGCGAACTCCTCGAGCTGCGGCGACTCCGAGAAGGCATGGGCGGCGAGGTCGAGCAGCCAGGAGGCGACCACGCTGCCGCGGCGCCATACCTCGGTGACCGCCTGGAGGTCGAAGTCGTACTGGTAGTACTGCGGGTCCCGCAATGGCGTGGTCTCCGCGTCGTGGTCCTGCGTCGCGTTTCCCACGTTGGCGTGGTGCAGCACGTTGAGGCCCTCGGCGTACGCCGCCATCATCCCGTACTCGATGCCGTTGTGGACCATCTTCACGAAATGTCCCGCGCCCGCAGGCCCGCAGTGGAGGTAGCCGTTCTCGGCCGTCGACGGGTCGCCGGTGCGTCCCGGCGTGCGTGGCGCCTCGTCGACGCCCGGCGCGATCGTGCGCAGGATCGGATCGAGGTGCTCGACGATCTCGGTCTCGCCGCCGATCATCAGACAGAAGCCACGCTCGAGTCCGAACACACCGCCACTGGTGCCGATGTCCACGTAGTGGATGCCCTGCGGTCGGAGTGCAGCCGCGCGGTCGACGTCGTCGCGGTAGTACGTGTTGCCGCCGTCGATCACGATGTCCCCGTCGCTCATCAACGCAGCCAGATCGGTGACGGTCGCGCCCGCGAACGCGGCCGGCACCATCACCCACGCGGCGCGGGGCACGGAGAGCCTGGCGACGAAATCCTCGAGGCTCGTCGCCGCGGTGGCGCCCTCAGCGGCGAGCGTCTCGATCATCGCCGGATTCACGTCGTAGACCACACATTCGTGACCGGCGCGCATGAGGCGCCGTACGAGGTTCGCGCCCATTCGGCCGAGGCCGACCATTCCGAGTTGCATACGAGTCTCCTACTGCGTGCGGAGTTGCCGGTACCGGCGGATCAGGGCGTTGGTCGACGAGTCGTGGTCCAAAGGTGTGTCGGATTCCAACTCGGGCACGATGCGCTGCGCGAGTTGCTTGCCGAGTTCCACGCCCCACTGGTCGAACGAGTTGATGTTCCACACCGCGCCCTGGGTGAAGACCTTGTGCTCGTAGAGCGCGATGAGCTGTCCCAGCGTGAACGGCGTCAGTTCCTCCATGAGCAACACCGACGACGGGTGGTTGCCCGCGAACACGCGGTGTGGCACCTGGGCATCGGCCACACCGTCGGCCACCACTTCCTCGCGGGTCTTGCCGAACGCGAGCGCCTCGGGCTGGGCGAGGAGGTTGGCGACGAGCAGGTCCTGGTGCTCACCGAGGGGATCGGCCGCACGCGCCACCCCGATGAAGTCGCACGGGATGAGCTTGGTTCCCTGGTGGATGAGTTGGTAATAGGCGTGCTGGCCGTTCGTCCCGGCCTGGCCCCACACGATCGGACCGGTCTGGACCGTCACCGGTTCACCCTCGCGGGTGACCGACTTGCCGTTGCTCTCCATGTCGAGCTGCTGGAGGTATGCGGGCAGGTGCGCGAGGTACTGGCTGTACGGGAGCACCGCGAGGGTCTCGGCACCGAAGCAGTTGTCGTACCAGATGCCGATGAGACCCATGAGCATCGGCAGGTTCGCCTCGATGGGCGCGGTCCGGAAGTGTTCGTCCATCGCGTGGAACCCGGTCAGCATCTGCGTGAACTGCTCCGGCCCGATGGCGAGCATCACGGGCAGACCGATGGCGGAGTCGAAGGAGTACCGGCCACCGACCCAGTCCCAGAACCCGAACATGTTGTCGGGATCGATACCGAACTTCGTCACCGCCTCCGCGTTCGTGGAGACCGCGACGAAATGCTTCGCGACCGCGGCGTCGTCACCGAGCTTCGCCAGCGCCCACTCCCGTGCCGAGTGCGCGTTGGTCATGGTCTCGAGGGTGGTGAAGGTCTTCGAGGCGATCACGAACAGCGTGGTCTCGGGATCGAGGTCACGGGTCGCCTCGCGGAAGTCGGAGCCGTCGACGTTGGAGACGAAGCGGTAGCGCATGTTCCGGTCGGAGAACGCGGCGAGCGCGGTGACCGCCATACGCGGGCCGAGGTCGCTGCCACCGATCCCGATGTTGACCACCGCGTCGATCCGGCGGCCGGTGTGGCCGGTCCAGGCGCCGCTCCGGACCCGATCCGCGAACTCGCCCATCCGGTCGAGCACCGCGTGGACCTCGGGGACCACGTCGACGCCATCGGCCTCGATCACCGCGTCTCGCGGTGCCCGCAGCGCGACGTGCAGAACCGACCGACCCTCGGTGATGTTGATCGGATCACCGCGGAACATCGCGTCCCGGAGTTCCTCGACCCCCGCCCGCCGGGCCACGGCCGCCAGCAGGGCGATCGTCTCCGCGGTCAGGCGGTGCTTCGAGTAGTCGAGCAGCAGCCCGTCGACCTCGGCCACGAGTGCCTCACCGCGCGCCGGATCCGCGGCGAAGAGGTCCCGGAGATGCCGGTCACGCAGCGTCTCGTGATGCGCGAGCAGCGCCTGCCACTCCGGAGTTTCGCTGATGGCGACCATCGGGCGATTCTGTCACGCGCCCCTCGCCGGACCGGTCACCCCTCGGCCGTGTTTCATCCGACGTCAGGACCGCGGCCACGCCGGTCACCCCAACTCGACCAGTCGGCGCAGACCCAGGGTGTCGAGCAGGTCGGTCAGCTGCGCGGTGAGCCACGACATGCGGTCCAGCAGGAGCAGCACTCCGAAGAACAGGAGCACGCCGGCCGAGAAGAGCGTGATGGCACGGGAGTGCCGGCGCAGAAAGGTGAGCGCGCCCGCCGACGCCCCGAACGCCATCCCGACGGCCAGGAACGAGACGCCCATCCCGATGGAATACGCCGCGAGCAACGACACCGCTCGCGTCGACGTCTGCGTGGCGGCCGCACCGAACACCGCGGCGAGGACCGGACCGAGGCACGGCGACCACCCGAACCCGAATGCGGCACCGATGATCGGCGCGCTCGCCCACCCGAACCGACGGCTCACCTGGAACCGCTTCTCCGGGTAGAGACGTGGCGCCATCAGCACCTGCGATCCGATGAGGTACAGCGCCATCACGATGATCACCGCACCCGAGACACGCGTGAGCGTCTTCTGGTTGTCGAACGCGGCCCGACCGATCGCACTCGCCGCGAGTCCCAGGATGGTGAAGACGGTGCCGAAGCCGAGGGTGAACAGTGCAGTCGTCCCGGCGATACGGCCGAAGTTGGCCCGCTCCCCCGCCTCGAGGTCGGGGATGGACACCCCGCTCACCATGCTCAGGTAGCCGGGCACCATCGGGAGCACGCACGGCGAGAGGATCGAGATGACGCCCCCGCCGAACGCGACGACGATCCCGACGTTGGCCGCCGACACTGCGAGGAACACGCCGTGAGGTTACGGCCGCCCCTCCCGCCGTCCCCTACCAACTTGTGTCGCGCACCCGCGAGAGTCGCGGGTTTGCGACGCAAAGTCAGGGAGTCAGGGGTGGGGCGTGGTCGAAGCCGGACGCGGCGACGACGGCGCGGGCGGCGGCGATGCGGGTCTCGGCCAACTCCACGTAGGTGGGGTCGGTCTCGAAGCCGATGAACCGGCGGTCATTGCGGATCGCGGCCACCGCGGTGGTCCCCGAACCCATGAACGGATCGAGGACGACGTCGTCCACGTAGGTGAAGAGCCGGATGCACCGGGCGGGCAGATCGACCGGGAACGGCGCGGGATGTCCCACCCGCTTCGCACTCTCGGGCGCGATGTGCCACACGTCGAGGGTGGCCTCCATGAACTCTTCCTTCGAGATCGTGTTCACGTTCGGCAGATCGCGCTTGACCCGATCCGGACGCGAGATCGCTCGGTCGAACCGCCCCTTGCTCGCGATCACGATCCGCTCGCTGAGGTCGCGCAGGACGGGGTTGGCCGCGCTCTGGAACGAACCCCACGCGGTGGACCCGGTCGCGCCCTT
>JBBQXR010000252.1:0-5377 GCA_038209455.1 Acidimicrobiia bacterium | reverse complement strand
GGGACGGAGCAAGCGCATAGGCCTCGTTCGGGTCGACGGTGCTCGCCGCGAACACCAGGCCGAGCACGGTGCCGTGTCCGTCGACGACCGGGCCGCCCGAGTTGCCCGGGAGCACCCGTGCGGACAGCACCTCGATCGTGCGCGTCACTTCGTGGGCCCCGAAGATGTCGTACCCGTGGGCATCCTCCGCCCCCCGGACCGCGGCCGGGACCACCTGCTCGGCTCCACCGCCGGGATAGCCGATCACCACACCCACGGTGTGCGCGGGCGGATTGGTATTGGAGAGCACGAGAGGATTGAACCGCGCCCCCGGCACCGAGAGGACGGCGACGTCGTCGGCCGGATCGAACGCCACGACCACCGCGCGGAATGGCGTGCCGCCCGCGATGACGTCGACCCGGTCGCTGCCCGCAACCACGTGCGCGTTGGTCACGATCTCGTTTGCGGTGATCGGCCACCCCGAACCCGCGCTGGTGGTGCCACATCGGGACGCGTCGGCCACGACCTTCACCGTCGCGCGCGTCGCAGCCTCGGTTCCCGGCGTGTCGATCTCGGCGGGAATGGCAACCGGCGCAAGCGAACTCCCGCCAAGTCCGGCGAACACATTCGGGAATCCGCGATCGGCGAGCGCGTTGCGGATCTGCGCCAGCGGTGGCGGCACGGTCGGGGCGAGTGCGTCGAGTGCACCGATGATGCGTGAGTCCTGGATCTGACGGTCGAGCGCGGCGAACCGACTGTCCTGGAACGTGAGCCCCACGTACCAAGCCGAGATCAGGACGCCCGCGAGCGCCACGATGGCGCCGAGTCCGGAATCGAGGCCGGCGACCCGAGTCGTCAACGCGCGAACGCGCGCCCGGAACCCGACCGCCGCTCCGATCCCCTGGAACAGGAACACGCACAGGACGAACCCGCCGGCCGCGACCGCCGCGCGCGTGGACTCGGGCTCCGGTGGCGCGGCGATCGCCCGAGCGAGGGCGGGGCCGGCGAACGACCCTGCGAGCATCCCGAGGAAGAGCCCGGCGAGCGAGCATCCGACCCACGTCAGCCCTCGTCGGAACCCGGCGATCGCGACGGCGATGCCGGCCACCACGATGGCGAGATCGAGGAGGTTCACGGATCGAGTCCTGCGAGCCGGGGCCGGAAATCGAAACGCCGGTGCCCGGAGCGAGGGCCCGGGCAGGGTGGGCCTCCGCTCAACGAGACACCGGCATTTCGCTCACGACCCTAACTGGTGCGTCAAGCCGATGCGGGTCGACCCGTCATGAGGACGGTATGAACCGGGAAAAAGCACGCGAGCAGGCGTCGTCGTGGACGACGCTTGCTCGCGAGTTTCCTCAGGACTGGGGGACCTGAAGATCTACCGGTTCCTGCCCGATGGAGACCCTGCTCCGGGTGTCGTCACCAATGCGGTGACGACACAACCTCCGACGGTGAGGAACGGGGTGATGATGACCGCCTGGCGTTTACGGGCCGTTAACCGCTCTTCCGCACCGCCGACGCAGGGCTTCGGTGGCTGGCTCGGCATCGATGCCGAGTTCGTCGAGCACGTTCTCCAGGTGGGCGAGGACGCGTCGAGCGGCGGAGCGGTCGCCGCGATCGAGGTGAATGGAGGCGAGGAGACGATACGGCGCCTCACCCCATGGATCGGCGGACACCGCACGCTCCGCCATCACTGCCGCATGGGTCAACTCGTGGTGGGCGGCGAGCAGTTCACCGGCGCGCAACGCGCTTCGCACGAACCTCGTGCCGAGGCGCATCCGCTCGAAGTGGAGCCATTCCTGGTCGTTGACGTCGGCGAGCAACTCGCCGCGCCAGAGTTCGACGGCGCGTACGTGAGACTCGAGCGCGAGCGACGGCGCTCCGGATCGTTCGAGTCGCTCCGCTTCGTCCACCGCCTCCTCGAACTCCCACGCGTCGACGGACAGGGCGGGGTCCTCGTGCAGGGTGAGCCGATCGTTCTCTTGACGGACGAAGAACGACGGTGCGTTCTTGGCGCGTCTGGGTTCGATCAGCCGGAGCAGGTGGGCGAGGGTGACGCGCAGATTGCCGAGCGCCGCGTCTTCGCCGAGGTCGGGCCAGAGTGCGGCTGCCATTTCGAGCCTGCGGATGGATCGCCGGAGCACGAGGAGTCCGAGCATCGATTGGACCCGCTCGCGACGCAGTTCCGGCGCGGTCGACGGGAGGTCGTCGATGTCGATCTCGGAGGTTCCAAGCACACGCACGGCGAGTCGTCCCGGTGGCGACGGTGGTAGCGACGCGGCCGTTGCGGCGGCGACGCGCGCGACTGCTCGAACCGGTGAAGCGCTCAGATCACGGAGCACCCCCCGGTGGGACGGGCCGAGCCCGTTGATGAGTTCGGTCGGGGGAGTGCCGCCGGCCGCGGCGGAAACAACCGCGGCTTCGACCAACCAGGGTGGTGGGGCGAACCATCGGACGACCGCGGCCCGAGGCCAGTCGAATCGCCCGAGGGGTTCGGCATCGCCGGCGCGTGCGGCCACGAACGCGGCTGCGAAGCGGCGGCGGAGTTGGTACACGCCCTCGAGGTCGAGCGCGTCGTACCGCTCACGAACGTCGGGTCGGAGCACGTAGAGCAGGACCATGCTGTCGACCGGCGGGAAGAACACGCCGCGGTCCGGCACGCGCGCGAGGAGCGTCGCCGCTTCCGCTTCGGAACCGGCGAGGACAGCCACCGCGGCGGCGGCGATCAGCTCCTCGTCCTGCGTCGCGTCGATCGGCGGGCCGATGAGTTCCAACTCCATGAGTTGCTCGCGGGCCGCGTCGAGATCGCCGATCGTTGCGAAGCCGACCGCCAACCGGCAGCGCGCGATGCGTCGGTTGAGCACCGGGCGGCGGTCGATCCGAGCCGACGCGGCGACGGTGACCTCTTCGAGCGCCTCCATCGACGCGCCCCGCGCCTGCGCGATTGCCACCTGCACGCCGATGACGCCGTCGCGCACGCGTTCGCGGTGGGCTTCGGGCATCCGCTCCACCGTTCGAGCGGCCTCGTCGAACCGACCGAGCTGCACCTGCGAGCGTGCGCACAGGTACGCGGCAAGCCCTTGGCTCGGATCCGAGGCCGGGTCGGACGCAACGCGGGCGAGGATCTCCTCCGCCTCGCGCCAACGTCCCACCATCAACGCGAACGCCCCGCGCATCACCGCGTCGAAGGAGAGCGCCCACGGATGGCCGGTGCCGGCGAGTTCGGCCACCCGCTCGGCGTACGGCTGCATCAGGAACGCGTTCTGGAGTCCGTAGGCGATGGCGCCCATGCGCGCAAGGGAGGCGACCTCGCCGTCGACGTCACCCGACTCACCGAATGCGGCGACCGCCAGTGCCCCCAGCTGGAAGCCGCGTTCGGCATCGGTGATGCTGACCGCGATCGCCTCGAGCAGGAGGACCTCGGGCTCGGTCCGGAGCTCCGACGGCATGAGCGGCACCCAGATCGCGGCGAGCCACGGGTCTTCGGGCGCGCCGAGCGTCACGTAGATGTCCCGGAGCGTCCGCAGCACTTCGTCCCAGGCCTCACTCGCAACAAGCAAGCGAATCGCGCGGTCGTGGTCCTGGTGTTCCCGTGCGCTGACGCCGCCCCGCCGGCGGATTGCGGCGAGTTGCTCGTCGGGGGCTCGGGCGAGGATCTGCTCGGCGATCACGTCGTGCAGTTCCCACCATCCCGTCCGGCTCCGGCTGACGAGGGGAACGCCACTGAGTACGGCGTCGAGGTCGGCAGGTATCCCGGCCACGGCCGACGCCAAGGCTTCGTCTGCGCCACCGAGCGCGGCGACCTCGAGCACGCGGGCCTGGCTCTCGGCTGGGAGAGGAGCGATCACCTGCTCCCAGACGTATTCGCCGGTCGTCACGCCCGTGGCGCGCGCGAGTAACTCGGCCAGGGCCGGCCAACCGTGCGCCGGCGAGACCTGCTCGGCCGGGACCCCGCGCATGTGGGCGAACTCGCAGACCTCTGCTTCCGTGAAGCGCAGGTCTTCCTCGCGGAGGGCAAATGCGCGGCCGTCGACCGCGAGCCGTGCGATGCCGACCTCGGGGAGGGCGCGCGCACCCATGAGCACGTGGCCGTTCGCCGGCAACTGCTGGAAGAGCCGATCGAGCAAGGCGAGGCTCGGGGACCCGGCCGCGATCTCGTGCGCGTCGTCCAGGACCAGACAGATCGCCTCCGGCGCTCGCCCCCAGATCACGTCGACCACGAGCGCGACGAGTTCGGAGAGATCCTCGGACCCGGCGAATGGTGGGGTGTCCTCACCGAGGGCGCCGAGCAGCCGGGCCGCGAGATGGAAGGGGCTGGCGTCAGCCGGCTCGAGTCGCACCATGACGTCCTCGCCGATACCGAGGAGGCGGTTTTCGCTGACCGCCTGGCCCAGCAGCGTCGACTTGCCGAACCCCGCGCCGGCGACCACCGCCGTGACCGGACGATCCCAGCGTCCCTGGACCACGGTCAACAGCCGCGGCCGAAATACCGACTGCGGAGCTCTGAACCCAGCGTCGGTCACGTCATCGGTCCCGGAGCCGTTCACTACCCTCCCTGCCTTGCCTGCCGTCGCAGATGGTATCCAC
This sequence comes from Acidimicrobiia bacterium, assembly GCA_038209455.1. Lineage (GTDB taxonomy): Bacteria > Actinomycetota > Acidimicrobiia > IMCC26256 > JAENVU01 > JAENVU01. Next base: position 811 of record JBBQXR010000252.1, on the reverse strand, counting down.
GCGTCAAGGGGCGGTGGAAACCTCGCGAAGGGGTTTGACCTCCTTTTGACGTAGCCACCACGGAGCCCGGCGGCCACTGGTCGTGCTGGAGTTCGCGCCGAACGGGAACCGGAGCGGGACGGATCGGCGCGTCGTTTCCGGACACAAGCCGCGGATGTCACATGCTCAACATCGAGCACGACAACCCCTCTGGCCCCATCCGATGACAACTGTTACCGTCCGGCGGAATCGGTCCTGCCCTGCCTGGCGGTGACCCGGCCGGCCACACCGGCCGCCAAGCCGACGGGAGGTGTTCGGATGGGGCTTCGACGCAGGATCGAGATGATCAAGCGCCGGAAGTGGACGATCCTCACGTGCGGGATCGTGGCGGCGGCGGTCGCCGGGGGTGTGTCCGCGCTCCGTATACCGACGTACACAGCCGAGGCGCGGATTCGTGTGGTGACCCCGGACGCCACGGCCGGTGTCGATCCGCTGACCACTCCGATCGCGTCAGTTGTCTCGGACCGCGCGCTGAGCACGTTTGCCGAGCACGCGACCAGCCCATCCGTCGCCAAGCGCGCGGCCGCCGATCTTCCCGGCGGCGCTCGTGACGCCGGTGGAGCAGTGACCGCCGATCGGATCGGCGCGACCGACCAGGTCGGTGTGGTCGCGAGGGATCGGCAGCGGATGCGCGCCACGAGTCTCGCCAATGCGTTCGCGCGGGCCGCGATCGCCGATCACCAACTCGCGGCGGTTGGGACATTGCGCCGGGCCGCCGACTCGCTCGAGCCTGAACTCGCCACCTTGAAATCACGCATGACAGCGCTCGATG
>JBBQXR010000251.1:0-5394 GCA_038209455.1 Acidimicrobiia bacterium | reverse complement strand
CAGCGGTCGTCGAACCAGACCGATACCACCGCGAGATCTTCGCTGAGTTCGATCTCGCCGACGTCGCTCGGGTCCAGACCCAATATCGAGGCGGGCCGGGTGGAAGCGGCCGCGTGGGCCGACACGAAGGGCACGCCGAGCCCCACGGCGTTGCGAACGGCTTGGTCGAGCAACGAGACCGCTCCCGTGAGCGTGCCGTTGGCCAGGAACGCAGCACCCCGTTCGGCCGTCACCGAGGAGTCGAAGTACCGGACGTCGGTGGCGACCGCGTCGCTCACGAGGATCGGCTCCGCGGCGCGGAACACCGTGCGGACCACCGCCGGGTGCACGTGGACCAGATCGCCGATCAGCGTCGGGGTCAGCGCCACCGCGGGGTCGAGCGCGGCACCGATGATGCCCGGCTCGCGGTGGTGGAGCGGGCCCATGCCGTTGAACAGGTGCGTGGTGAGCGTGGCGCCGGCGGCCGCGGCGTCGAGGGCCTGCTCGTAGGTGCAGGTGGTATGGCCGAGCGCGACCACCACGCCGCGGGCGACGAGCATCCGGATGCCGTCGCAGTCGGGGTCGGCCTCGGGCGCCACGGTGACGAGCCGGACCAGACCCGAGTGCCGGTCGAGGAGTCCGCTCAACCACTCGACGTCCATGGAGCGGAGCATGCCGACCGGGTGTGCGCCGGGCGCGCCACCCAGGAACGGGCCTTCGAGGTGGACGCCGTGGATCGGCGGCACCGCGTGTGCCCGAGCGGCCGCCACCCGATCGAGCGCGGCGTCGTAGCGGTCGAGCGGCATCGAGCAGATGGTCGGCAGGTACCCGGTCACGCCGGCGGAGAGGAGTCGATGTCCGACGCGGTCCCAGTCCTCACCGTCGGCGACGGAGAAATCGATGTCGTCGACCCCGTTGATCTGCAGGTCTTGGTAACCCGGCGCCAAACTGCTCGTTCGCTCGCGCTCCTGGACGTCATGCGTTGCGTGGGGCTCACTCCCTCGCGGCTCACCTCCGCTCGATGAGTCGAGCGCAACGCTCACCGAGGCCCGCTCCGGTTCGGAGCGTCGGTCGGCGTCACTGGTGGGAGCCGAGAGCCAAGCGCAGTTTGGCGAGCCCGAGGAGCGTGCGCGGCACGCGGCGGGCGATCGACGTACGGGCCGGGCGCATCTCCACACACGACACCGGCACCTCGGCCACCAGGTATCCGCTGCGTTCCGCGCGCAGGATGAGTTCGGTGTCGAAGAGGTCCGAGCCGTTCCGGCACGCGGTGACCGCCGGGCGTAACCCACCGAGGTTGAGCACCTTCATGCCGTGCGTGTCCGAGACGGTGAGTCCGAAGCCGACGCGCAGGAGCGTCGAGAACACGCCCGTCGCCATCCGCCGCACCAGCACCCGTCCGTCGGAGGCACCGGGCCCACGCTTCGATCCGACCACGATCACCGGTCCGACCGGATCGGGGCCGGTATCGAGCACCTGGAGCGCTTCCTTCATGAACTGGAGGTCCCAGAAGTCGACGTCGAAGATCACCGCCACGTCACCACGGGACGCCAGGAGTCCGGTCCGCAGCGCCTCGCCGTAGTTGGCGACGGGCATCGTGTGCAGCTCCACCTCGGGGACCGCTTCGACGATCCGACGCGCCACGGTCACCGTGCCGTCGGTCGAGCCGTTCTCCACGATGTGGACCTCGAACGGATCACCGAGTGCGCGCATACCGTCGACGAGTTGACGCACCGTCGCGCCGAGCAGTGCCGCTTCGTTGTACGCGGGAATCACGACTGAGATCACGGGCCCTCCGAAATGTCCGGCGCCATCTTGACCCACCGCCCAGGACGATCGGGGTCACCAACGGTCGCCACCAATGTCGGCCACCCGAGGTTCATTCCTTGAATACGGCCCGTTCATCTGCGATCTAGGGTGCGGCCTCCGTGTGAAGAGGAGCGCCGTGGCCGCCATGCCTGATGTCCTGAAACTCCATGCCGACGGGTCGCCCGACCGCCTGGCGGTGATCGTCGACGCCAGCCATGGGGCCAAGTTCTCGACCACGACCTACGCAGAGCTCAACGCGATCGTCAATCGCCTCGCGAACGGCCTGCGTGCCCTCGGTGCCGCCCCGGGGGATCGCATCGTCTGGTGCGGGCCCAACTCGCTCGAGACCATCGCCGTCGTCCACGCGGCACGAAAGGCCGGCCTCGTCGCGGTTCCGTTGTCGTACCGGTTCACCGCGGAGGAGATGGCCTACGTCATCGACAACTCGGACGCGACTCTTGTCGTCGCCGACGCCGACTACGCGCCGCTCATCGCGTCCGTGCGCGCCGAGATCCCGCAGGTCCGTGCCCTCGTCGGGTACTGCGCCACGGTGGAGGAGAAGGCGCTCCCGGACGGATTCATGAGTTGGGACGACACGCTCGCGGGCCAGTCGGACGACGAACCCGAGGCGATCGACGCGTCGGCCGTCGGTGCGCAGATGCTCTACACCTCCGGTACCACCGGGAAGCCGAAGGGTGCATTGCGCACCACGACCAACGCGCCCATCGTGTTCGCGTTGCTCGGTGAGCTCGGATTCCAGATGGGGAACGAGGTCCACATCACCACCGGACCGATGTACCACTCGGGCCCGCTCGCATTCGTGTCGCTCAACCACTCGGCCGGCGCGCCGATCGTCGTGCTCCGTCGCTTCGACCCCGAAGCGTGGATCGACGCGGTCAAGCTCCACCGGGTCACCAACACCTTCTCCGCGCCGACGCAGCTGAAGCGGATCGTGTCGCTACCCGACGACGTGCTCGCGCGTGCCGACTGCTCGTCGATGCGCTGCCTCATCGCGAACGCGGCACCGGTGCCGTACGCACTGAAGCAGGAGGTGATCGCCAAACTCGGCGACGGTTTCCTCTTCGAGGTCTACGGCTCCACCGAGATGGGCATCATCACCGTCCTCCGTCCCGAGGACCAGCTCCGCAAGCCGGGGTCGTGTGGGAAGCCGTACGGCGGCATCGAGTTCCGCATCGTGAAGGACGACGGCACCCAGGCACCGACGGGGGAGCAGGGCGAACTCTTCATGTCGACCGGGCTCGCGATGGACGGCTACCACCGCACCGACGAGAAGTTGACCGAACACGAAGACGGCAAGTGGGCGTCGGTCGGCGACATCGCATACGCCGACGACGAGGGCTACCTGTTCATCTGCGATCGCAAGAAGGACATGATCATCTCGGGTGGCGTCAACATCTACCCGGCGGAGATCGAGGCGGTCCTCCACGGGTTCCCGGCGCTCATCGACGTCGCGGTGTTCGGCATCCCCGACGACGAATGGGGGGAGAGCGTCTACTGCATCGCCCAGGCCAAGCCCGACGCGACGATCGATCTCGACGAACTGCGCGCGTTCGCCGAGGCCAATATGGCCAAGTACAAGGTGCCGCGGGGCTGGGAAGTGCGAGACGAACTGCCCCGCACCGATGCCGGCAAGCTCCTCAAGCGCACCCTCCGCGACGAGTTCTGGGCCGACCGCTCCGTCTGAGACCCGCCTTGGTCCGCTGCGTCCGATGGACGTCTGACCTCCGTCCAGAGGTGAGCCGTCCATCGAACGAGCGGATGGTCACACCCTGTCCGTAGCGTGAACGGAACTTCCCCTGTCGAGCAGCGTCCGAAGGACGTCTGACCTGCGCACAGAGGGAATCCGTCCATTGAACGAGAGGCATGCGACCGCGCTCGACCGCGCTGCGGCACAACACGGTGTGATCACCCGGGCTCAGGCCCGCAGCGCCGGGTTGACCATTGGCGCGATCGACGGGTGTGTCGCCAACGGCCTGTTCCGCCTGATCACCGAACGTGTGTATCGAGTCCGCGGCGCACCCCAGACCGAACACATGGCGGTGGTCGCCGCGACGCTCGGCAGCGGCGGACGCGTGTCTCACGCCACCGCAGCACGTTGGTTTCACCTTCAGCCGGAACTCCCGTCGAGCCCGATACACGTCACCGTCGACGCTCGGCGTTGCCGACCGCGCTTGCAGCGCGTCCGGGTGCAGACACTCGATCATTCGTTCTTCTCGGTGGTCGTGCACCGATCAACCCTCGACGAGCGAGTCCCGACGGTCGAGGGCATCCCTTGCACCACCGCCGATCAAGTCCTCATCGAGATCGCACCGGCGCTCTCGAGCGAGCAACTCGAGGCGATGTTCGAGCGCGCCCGACGACTCGGCCTCGTCTCCACCGAACGCCTTGCCCGGCGCTTCGGCCAGATCGGCGGGCGGGGACGACCGGGCACCCCGAAGATCCGCGAGTTGCTCGCACACGCGCGACCGAACCCACTCGACTCTCGACTCGAGGTGAAGGCGTGGCGCATGTTGCGAGCGTCGCGTCTCGCCGACCCGCAACGACAAGTGCGCGTCGACCTGCCGGCGAACCGCTGGTACCGCCTCGACTTCGCGTGGCCGGAACTTCTCGTCGCTTTCGAGACCGAAGGATTCGAATGGCACGGCTCGCGTGCCCGCTGGAAGCAGGACCGCCTCCGCACTGCGGCGCTGGAGCGCCTCGGGTGGCGCATCGTGGTCGCGACCTGGGACGACGTCGTCCACGCGCCGGCGGCCACGCTCGACCGAATCGCGATGGCTCTCGCTGAGCGGCGAGCGCTGGCCATGACGAGCTGAACGCGGTCCGCCGCGGTGCAGGCTCGCCAGAACGGCGCGCTACGGTCCCTCGCCGTGCCCACGCTCTCGGAAGCCGAATCGAAGACGCTCGTCGCCGCCCACGGCATCCCGGTCCCCGACGAGCGGATCGCCCTCGACGCCACTGCGGCAGTCGAAGCCGCCGAGGCCATCGGATATCCGGTCGTCCTGAAGCTGAACGGTGACGCCATCGCCCACAAGACCGAGCGCGGGCTGGTGCGCCTCAACGTCGGCGACGCGAGCGCAGTGATCGACGCGGCGACCGAACTGCTGGCCGCAGCCACCCCCGAGGATGGCGCCGTCAGTCTCCTGGTGGCCCCGATGTTGCATGGCAATCGGGAGCTCATCGCCGGGGTCCACCGCGACGCGCAGTTCGGACCGACGGTGATGCTCGGTATCGGCGGCATCTTCGCCGAGGCCATCGCCGACGTTGCGTTCCGCCTCGTTCCGCTGACCACCGTCGACGCGCACGACCTGGTCGACGACCTCCAGACCCAGAAGCTGCTCGGCGCCTTCCGCGGTGAGCCAGCAGTCGACCGCGAGACGCTCGCGGAGATCATCACCGGGCTCGCGGCGCTCGCCGAGGCTCGGCCCGACGTCGTGAGCGTCGACCTCAATCCGCTCATCGTCGTCGACGGTCGGCCGATCGCGGTCGACGCCCTCGTGGAGGTCAGCGCGTGAGTGGGCGCACCGAACAGTTCCGGGCGCTCTTCGATCCGCGTGGCATCGTCGTCGCCGGCGCGTCGAGTCACCC
>JBBQXR010000250.1:0-5419 GCA_038209455.1 Acidimicrobiia bacterium | reverse complement strand
GCGGAGGCGGCCAGGAGCGGGATGGTCAGTTTTGCCGCGGTCCACACGACTCCGGCGGCGACGCCACCGATGACCCACCCGCGTTGCGGAGCGACGGCGCTGCGCATGAGCCGCCACCCGGCGCGGCGCCGGGCTTTGTCGTGCGTGAACTGTTCGGAGGCGCTGAGCGCGGCATCGACGATGAATCGAGGGTACCCCGATCGGTCGCGACCGCCCCCGGGGTTGCCGGGAGCTCCTCGACTACCCGACGGTGCCGATCGCGTGCGCGGCGCGGGCCTCCTCGAGGACACCGGTGATCTCGTCGCCGACGAGTTCGTCCTTCAGGAGCAACTCGTCTCGCAGTGCCTCGACCAGGTGGCGGTTGGTGTCGAGCAGTTCCCGGACCGACTCCTTCGAGCGGTCGAGGATCTTCTCCACCTCGTGGCGGGCCTGATCGTCACCGAGCACACGGGAGACGAGGCCGGTGTCCAACGGACCGCCGCCCGACGCCTGGAAGCTCACCAACGAGCCGGCCATGCCGAGCGCACCCACCATCGTGGCCGCAACCGTGGTGGCCTGCTGAAGATCCGAACCCGGACCGGTGCCCGACTCGCCGAACCACAACTCTTCGGCGACCATGCCACCGAACGAGATCTGGATCTGCGAGAGCAGCTCCGTGCGGTTCCGCAGGAATCGCTCCTCGGTGTCGGAGTGTGCGAGCAGGCCGAGCGACCCGCGTCGACGGATGATCGACAGCACCTCGAGCTTGCGCCCGATCCCCATGAGGTGGGCGACGACCGCGTGCCCCGCCTCGTGGGTGGCGATGATCCGCGTCTCTTCCTCGGTGTACTCGATCGGATTGGCGAGCCCGATCTCCTCGGTGAGCTTCGCCTTCTGGATGTCGTCCCACTCCATCGACTCACGTCCGGCCCGCAGCGACCAGACGAGTGCCTCGTCGAAGAGGTGCTCGATCATGACCGGCGAGTACCCGAGGGTCACGGCGGCGAGTTGGTCGCGCCGCTCTTCCTTGTCGAGTTCGGGAACGTGTGCCTTCTTGTCGAGGTAGAGGTCGATGATCTCGCGCCGACCCGACCGGGAGGGCAGGTCGAAGTGGATCGAGCGGTCGAACCGTCCGGGCCGGAGGAGCGCAGGGTCGAGCGCCGACGCGCGGTTGGTGGCCCCGATCACGAGGATGTTCGACGACACGGGCGGCTTCTTCTTGATCTCCCACCGGGCGGGCAGGAGCCGGTTGGTCTTACTGATGCACCAGCCGCTGATCTTCTCGCCCGTGGTCGGCTCGTCGAAGGACTGGAGCTGGATCAGCAACTCGTTGATCACGCCCGCGAATCCCTCGCCGAGGCTGCGGTTCACCGTCGCGTCGTGACGCGCCTCGGGCTCCTTCATGCCGGCGCGGGCAACCGCGATCGCATCGATCTCCTCGATGAAGCCGATCGCGCCGCCCTCGCGGCGGGCCGCCTTGCGGAGGCCCTTGAAGAACTTCGCGATCTTGCGGTTGGTCTGCCCGAAGTACGGCGATTGGATCGAACTCGCAGCCACGAAGTGGAACGGCACCCCCGCCTCGCGTGCCATCGCCTTGGCCATGTAGGTCTTGCCGGTTCCCGGCGGCCCTTCGAAGAGAATCGCGCGGCGCGGGTTGCCACCCATCTTGTCGTGGAACGTCTTGTACGCCAGGAACAGGTTGAGGGTCTTGACGACCTCGTCCTTCACCATGCCGAGGCCGACGACGTCGTCGAGGCACACCGGGATCTCACTCGACCGGAAGACCGTGTGCGGCGACCGGCCCATGAGCATCATCGGGACGAGCAACACGCTCCCGAGGAGGATGATCATGACCACCCCGGGAACCATGTTCGCCCACTCGGGCGGCAGGTTCAGGTGCGGCAACCCCCAGTGGACCGGGTCGCCACCGATCGCCCGCGCGAGCGGGTAGTCGAACGCGATCAACAGCACGATCGCCATCCGCAAGAGGCGCTTGCGCCGCCCCGCTTCGCGATGCCGGGCGACGTCGCCCCGGGCGCCGACGACGGTGGACCCACCGATCAGGCCTACATCCATGTGTTCCGGTTCCCTCCGCCGTGCGACCAGTCGTGCCACCCTACGTGGTCATAACGGAAATTTCACTCACCCATTGTGGGGAGATACGACCGCTCAGGAAAGAAACGGCCGGTTGTATGGTCGATCGATGCGCCTCGTCGATGCCCGTGCGGGCCGGTTCGAACAGGCCGTCGTGGTGGTCATCCTGCTCGCCGGGTTCGTGTTCCAGCAGGCCTGGAGCATCCCGATCGCGGCCCTCGTCGCAGGGATGGGCGCGGTGATGGGGCCGCGGTCGCCCCTGGCCCGGTGCTGGGACCGGGTGGTCGCCCCGCGCCGGCCCAGCCGCGCGCCGTTCGAAGCGGCCGCGATCACGCAGCGGCAGAGCTTCCTGCTCTTCGTCGGGCTGACCCTGGCGACCCTGCTCTTCGCGGCCGACGCGATCGCGCTCGCCTCGATCGTGGCCGCGGTCGTGGCGATCGTCGGTGCACTCAGTGCCACCGGAGTGGTCAACGTCTCGGCCGAGATCCAGCGGCGCGCCCGCGGCTGATCCCCGCTCCCGCTTACTCCGGGACGAGATCGGCCGGGATGTCGGCCACGCGCGGGTTGGCCCGGTCCCGATCCGACAAGGTGGGCGAGTCACCCGGCCAGTCGATGCCGAGTGCCGGGTCGTCCCAAGCCACACCGAGTTCGTCGGCCGGGTTGTAGTAGTTGTCGACGAGGTACGTGATGGTGGCGTCGGTAATGGCGTAGAAGCCGTGAGCCACGCCGCGCGGGATGTACAACCCGCGGTGCGCAACCGCGTCGAGTTCGACGGTGAGTGACGCGCCGCGTGTGGGCGAGGACACGCGCAGATCGTGGAGACCGGCGAGCACCGCTCCGAACGGCACGTACCAGTAGTCGGCCTGGAATCGGTGGTAGTGGAGCCCCACGACCGTGTCGGCCATGCGGTCGGCCCGATTGCCCTGCACCATGAGCGGCGAACCCTCGGGCAGCCACTCCTGGCGGAACGTCTCGGCGAAGAACCCGCGCGGATCGGTCCAGAGCGTGGGTTCGACGACGACGACACCGTCGATGACGGTGGAGGGCATGACTTCGGCCATGGGGTTCGCTACTCGCTTCCGAGGAGACGGCCGTAGCGGCCTTGGTAGAAGAGCAGCGGCCCGGCGTCGGCGGTGAGTCCGAGCGCCTCGACGCGACCCACCACGATGATGTGGTCGCCGGCGTCGTGCTCGGACTCGATGGTGCAGTCCAGGTACGCGTGGACATCCTCGAGGATCGGGCCGCTGCGACCGACGTGCCAGCGGACCTGGCCGAACCGGTCGGCTCCCGGAGTCGCGAACAGCTTGCTCACGGACTCCTGGTGCTCGTCGAGCACGTTCACGGTGAAGTGCCCCGCCCGTTGGATCCGGGGCCAGGTGCTCGACGTCTTCGCCGGGCAGAACAACACCAGCGGCGGATCGAGCGACACCGAGGAGAACGAGTTGGCGGCCAGGCCGACGGGCTCGTCACCGTCCATCGCGGTGATGACCGTGATGCCGGTCGCAAAATGACCGAGCACCGCGCGGAAGGACGCGGAGTCCGGCTGCAGGAGGTCGTCGTCAGGCATGGGGGCTCCGCGCGCAGGTCAGGGTCGGGGAAACCGCAGGACCATACCCTCGGCCGCCGCGACCACCTCGGCCCCGTTGAGTCGCGAGGACGCGTCCTGCGCATCACGGAGCAACTCGTCGACCTCGTCGTCGCCATGACTGGGATCGTGGTGGAACATCGCGAGCTTCCGGGCCCCGGACTGGTTCGCGACGTGGACCGCGTAATCGACGGTGCAGTGACCCCAGTGCCGCTTCTGCGCGAACTCCTCGGGCGTGTGCTGCGCGTCGTGGATGAGCAGGTCGGCGCCATCGCAGAGTTCGAGGACCTCGTCGGGCACGAAGTCGTCGGCGTGGCCGATGCCACAACCCTGGCCGTGGTCCGACAGGTACGCGACCGAGACGCCGTGCCAGTCGACGCGGTACCCGAGGGTGGGTCCGACGTGACGGATCCATCGGGACCGGACCTTCGCGTGACCAACCGCGAAGTCATCGTCACCGGCGTCGAGGAAGGTGACGGTTCCGCCGAGCTGGTCGGGGCGGATCGGGAAGTACGGCGGGCGCATCATCCCGGCGAACACCTCGCCGAGCGGTCCCTCGTTCTGCCGGGGTCCGTAGATCTCGATGTTGGAGTTCGGGTCGTGCATCGGCACGAAGAACGGGAGTCCCTGCACGTGGTCCCAGTGGAGGTGGCTCAGCAACATCGCCGCCTGGAGCCCGCCGGCGCGCTGCTCCTCGATCAGTTGGGTGCCGTAGTTCCGCAGGCCGGTACCGAGGTCGAAGACGATCGGCGCTTCGCCCTCGCGCTCGAGCGCCACACACGACGTGTTGCCGCCATAGCGCGCGAGGTACTCACCATCGCACGGGGTCGAACCCCGCACGCCGTGGAACGTCACTGTGAGGTCGCCCGTCACGGCGGGGGACCTTAGCCACATATTCACCCCACGGGGAGAGGCCGTTCAGCTTCATTTTGCTTGCTCACGCGAGCACCCGCTTGCGGAATCCGGCCAGCCCGACCGCGATGAACAGCACCGAGAATCCGATGACCGCCGGATAGATCGCCCACAAACTCATGTGCGGCCCCGCCGTGAGTGCAGCGCGGAAACCCTCGCACATGTAGACGAGCGGGTTCACGAGGATCAGCTTCTGGAGCCACGGGACCGTGTGCAGCGACTGCCACGGGTAATAGATGCACCCGAGCATCGTGAGTGGCAACACGATGATGCCGAAGAGCATCGGGACCGTGCGGGGTTCGAAGCGGGTCCCGAAGGCAAGGCCGAGGGCTCCGCACATGAAGCAGCAGAGCGGCGTCAACGTGAGCAGCACCAACCAGTGGATGTCGAGATGCACCGGTGTCGCGGGCACGTACTTGGCGATCGGGAACACGAGGATCGCACTCACTGCGCCGAAGAGCGCCCCCGCGGTCACCTTTTCGAGCGCAACCAGGCTCACCGGCATGGGAGCGAGGACACGGTCCTCGATCTCGCGGGTGTACCCGAACTCCTGCACCATCGGCAGCGCAACCGACTGGATGCCCTGGAAGATGATTGCGAGCCCCACCACACCGGCGACGAGCGCGGTCGAGAAGCCCGCAGCACCTCCCCCGCCACCGACGCCCTGGCCGATCTTCGGGAACACATACGCGAACACGAAGACGAGGAGGAGCGGCTGGAGGAGCGTTCGCGGGATGAACTCCTTCCAGTTCTTGCGCAACACCACCAGATCACGCAGGAGCAGCGCGAGGAAGGCGACGGATGCCGCGGCTCGAGGCGAGCGCGGCGGCACGAGGTCGGCGCGTGTCG
>JBBQXR010000249.1:0-5455 GCA_038209455.1 Acidimicrobiia bacterium | reverse complement strand
ACTCTGCAGCGCGGCCGTCGTCGCCACCGGATCATGACGTTCCAACGCATCCAACGCCCGACCCGCACCATCGAGACACTGCTGCACCACCACCACCTCCGCATTCTTCGCATCACGAACCTGCGCCGACTGGTCACGATCGGTCGTGGTGGATGCCAGTTGGACCCGACGGAGATCGAGGGAGACCTGCGCCGCGTCGCGCACGGCGCGAACCCGTCGTGCTTCGACCTGGTCCTGGCGGAGACGGGCGCTCGCCGTTTCGAGTCGGGCCGCCCGATCGGCGACCCGCTCCCGCATCAGCGTCAACGCCCGAACCGCGGCGCTGCGATCGTTCCAGGCCGTGCTCAGGTGCCACGCGGTCGCCGCGATGGCAAAGACGGCGATCAGCCCAGCGGCGAGTGCGAGCCGTCGGTTCACGCCCCGACCGCCCGACACGACTCACTGACCGCGCCCAAGCTCGCCGGCCCGTTCGCATCCCCCACACTGATCTGATTGAGCGCCCGGTTGATACCGTCCAGACACTCGCGGAGGCGACTGACTCGGCCGCCGGCAACATACGCACCGACCGCGGCATCGATGCGTTGGCGCTCCACCATCGCGATCTCGCCCGCCAGATTGCCGGTGAGCGTCACGAGCGCTTCGGAGGAGTGACGCGTCGCGAGCGTGTTCGACTCGACCGCACCCGATGCCCGTTCTGCGGTCCGGAGTCCCTCCTCCAGTTGTCGGAGTTCGTGAATGGCATCGACCCGCTGGGCGCGCGCGGTGGCGCGGTCGTCCACCAACTGCGCATGCCGCCACCCGCCGAAGCCCACGAGGGCGAGGACGACCGCGCCGATCACGATCGCGGTGCGCCGGCCGGCCAACATCCGCTCAGTGTTGTCCGGCGTGACGTCCGGGCCTGCGTCGAGAGCGGCGCGCGCACGGGCCGCGACCGGCGGAGGTAACCGCTCCGTGAATGGGAGGCGACCAGTTGCCGAATCCCAGGTTGCTGCTGCCGATCAACCAGGAGACCGGGACCGGTGGTGCCGTACTGTCCGGCCATGCCGCGCTACTCGACTGCGTCCTACGGATGGACGTTCCAGCGCGGGAGTCACGTCCGCAAGGAACCATCCGGGATCCGCCACGCAGTGGAGGACGGGGCCGATCGAACCCTCTGCGGCTGGTACGCAGTCTCGGCGCTCAGCACCTTCCCGGATGTGGGCTTCGCCACCGGACGTCCGGCCGACCGGTGTCAGGAATGCGAGATCGCCGCACGCGACGCGGCGCCGGCGATCTGACGCGTCCCACGGAGTGTCGTGCAGCGCGGGCGCGCCGCCACGAAGAAGGACGTTCGATGAACTTCGGGTGAACGCCGTCGCAGGCGGGTTCTGACGACCCTCGATCAGGGCATTGAGAAGCTTCATGACCACGGAAGGACGCAGCCGATGCCGAACCCCGGAGCACCAGACGGGTGACCCGGTGTGACCGCGGCGCGGCCGCACGGATCCGCCCACTGTTGGCGTGAGGGAACAAACGCCGCGACACTGTTCGACGATGAGAGAACGCGAAGCCGTGGTAGTCCCGCCTGCGCCGATTCTCGACCGCCACTCGACGGCGACGGATCTGGTACGGGCGTCGATCACCACCGCGGTCCGCTCCCTGATCGACCACGACGCTGCCGTGCGGGACGGGAGCGACCCCGAAGGAGTTCACCGGGCCCGCGTCGCGACGCGCCGGCTTCGCTCCCATCTCCGTACGTTCCGCCCGGTCGTCGACGACGGCTGGAGCGAGCCACTCCGCGCGGAGCTGCAATGGCTCGGTCGGCGTCTCGGGTACGTCCGCGATGCTGACGTTTTGCTCGGCAGACTCCGGGGCCGGTCGGATGACCTGTGGGGCGATCTCGGGTCCACCGCTCGGATCCTCACCGATCGCCTTGGTGCCGCCCGGGACCGGGACCACGCGGCGCTCGGCGACGCGATGCAGTCGTCCGAGTATTTCGGCCTGCTCGACCATCTCGTCGGCGCGGCCGTGTCACCGCGCACGCTGAGTGAGTACCTCGACACGCCGGCGACCGATGTGGTCCGGCGGCTGACCCGCCGGCCCTGGAACCGACTCCGCGTCGCCGTCAAGCGCCTCGCTCCCGCACCGACGAGTGCCGAACTCCACGTCGTAAGGATCCGAACCAAGCAGACCAGGTATGCGTACGAAGCGTGCGCACCCATCATGGGGACACGCGCCCGCCACACCGTCAAACGGCTCACCAAGCTCCAAAACCTGCTCGGGGATCACCACGACGCGACCGTCGCCATCGAATGGCTCCACGCCGCGGCGACGGACGGGGCCGATCCGGAGGTGGCGTTCGTCGCCGGAGCCCTCGCCGCCACCTTCGCCTACGACCACCGGCGCGTCGAGGCCGACTGGCGCGCAGCGTGGCGCCGCGTCAAACACGGCATTTGAGCCGGGACAGTCCGGAACCCCTCCGAAGTTCTTCGCCATCGCGCTCCGACCCTCAAGCGCTACGGTGACTCCGCCGATATCGCTCTCACGATGAAGGAACGACCGTGACCGTTGAAGTTGGGCAGAACGCCCCAGGGTTCACCCTGAAGGACCAAGCCGGCAATGACGTCAGCCTGTCCGACTATCAGGGCAAGCAACCGGTGGTCGTGGTGTTCTACCCGTTCACCTTCACCGGTGTGTGCCAGGGCGAACTCTGCGAGATCCGTGACGATCCGTCCGCGTTCGAGACTGCCGGGGCCGCCGTGCTCGCGGTGAGTTGCGACACCCGCCACGCGCAGGCGCAGTGGGCCGAGCAGCAGGGATTCACGTTCCCGATCCTCTCGGACTTCTGGCCCCACGGTGAGGTCGCCAAGGCCTACGGGGTGTTCAACGAGCAGCTCGGCTGCGCGAACCGCGGAACGTTCGTCATCGGTCGCGACGGCAAGGTCGCAGCAAAGTTCGAGTCGGCTGGTCTGGCGTCGCCGCGTGCGCGTGAGGACTACGAGGAAGCACTGGCGAGGGTGACATGAAGTTCTCCGACATGATGGGTAAAGGCGCCAAAACCGCGGACACGGCCGACACGGCCGCCCCGCCGGCACTGGTCAAGGCACCACCGGTTCCCGAAGCCCCGGTCCGGTTCATGGCTGCGCCGGCACCGGTCGAGGACGCACCCGTCGAGCCGGTTGCCGAGGCCGCGGTCGAGACCGTCGTGGCGCCGGAACCCGTTGCGCCGCCGGCCATCCGCGATGTCATGGCGGAACTCGCCCCCCGGCGCGACGCGGCCAGCCTTCATCAACTCGACGCGTCCGCGTGGCTCGACGGCCTCACCGCGATCGACGACGATCTCCTGCCGTCGTAGATCGGGCTACACCCGCTCGTAGCGGTACCCGACTCCCCGCACCGTGACGATGCGCGTCGGCAGCGACGGATCGTCCTCGACTTTGGCCCGCAACCGCTTGATGTGCACGTCGAGCGTCTTGGTGTCGCCGAAATAGTTCGGACCCCAGACTCGGTCGATGAGCACGTCCCGCGTCAGCACTCGACCGGCGTTGAACATCAGCAGTTCGAGCAGTTCGAACTCTTTCAGCGGCAGCGCGACCAACTCACCGCGGAGCTTGACCTCGTGGCGCCCGAGGTCGACCGCGACGTCGCCCACGGTGACGAAGTCGTCCCGGTCCTCGTCGACGGGTGCATCCGACGGCCCGCGCCGTAACACGGCCCGCGATCGCGCCACCAACTCCCGCAACCGGAACGGTTTGGCCACGTAGTCGTCCGCGCCGACCTCGAGCCCGACCACCGCGTCGATCTCCGACGCGCGCGCCGTGACCATGATGATGGGCACGCGCGACTTCGTCCGGATCTCTCGACACACGTCGATGCCGGACACTCTCGGCAACATCACGTCGAGCAGGATCAGCGCCGGCCGGTACAGCTCGAACTTCTCGAGCGCCTCGACCCCGTCGGCCGCCGTCTCCACCAGGAATCCCTCCGCGGCCAGAGCCACGGACAACGCATCGCGATACGAGGCCTCGTCGTCGACGACGAGGACCAACGGAGGGTCGGTCATGCCGAGTCCTCGACGAACAGCGGACTGACGCTGCCGATGATGGGGATGCGGAGTTGGAACACGGATCCTTCACCTTCACTCGAATCCACGGTGACGTCGCCTTGGTGCGAATGCGCGACGTTGCGCACAATCGCGAGTCCGAGGCCGGTGCCCCCGGTCGTGCGGCTCCGGGCGCGGTCGACCCGGTAGAACCGTTCGAAGATGCGATCGAGGTCACGCGAGGGAATCCCGACGCCCTGGTCGCTCACCTCGAACGTCACCCACCCGTCGGCCGACTGCGCGCTGAGCGAGATCTCGGTGCCTGGCTCCGAATACTTCAGCGCGTTGTCGAGCAGGTTGGCGATCGCGCTCACCACCTGGCGGCGATCACAGTTGATGATCGCATTGCAGTCGCGAACGATGAGCGCGTGATTCGTAGTGGCGGCCGCCGCGGCAATCCGTTCGACCGCAGACTGGACGAGTTCGGAGACCGCGACGTTGCTGCGGATCGAGGGCTGTGACTCGATCGATCCGAGATCGATCAGGTCGTCGACGATCGCGCCGACCCGCGTCGCTTCGTCGGCGATCCGTTCCGCGAACTGGTGAGCCATCACCGGATCGTCCATCGTGGCGAGGGTCTCGGCCAACACCGCCAGGGCGCCGACCGGCGTCTTCAGTTCGTGACTCACGTTGGCGACGAAGTCGCGTCGCATGGTCTCGATCCGTCGCGCCTCGGTGACGTCGCGCACGAGGCCGACCGCACCGATCCGGCGACCCTCCGCCACCAGTGGCCGAGCCGTCATCCAGAACACCTCAGCCGGCGGCCCGAACAGTTGGAGCTCACGGGAACACTCCTCGCCGGACCGGGCCCGGTCGAGCAACTCGTGCAACGCATCGCTCGCCAGCGCATCCGCATGACGCGCGTCGTTGAATCGATCAGCGGCGTTGTTCCGGAGCACGGCCTCACCGGCGGTGTCCACCACCACGATGGCGTCACCGACGGCGTCCAACGCGGCCGCCAATCGACGGCGGTCCA
Organism: Acidimicrobiia bacterium; assembly: GCA_038209455.1. GTDB lineage: Bacteria > Actinomycetota > Acidimicrobiia > IMCC26256 > JAENVU01 > JAENVU01. The sequence goes on along the minus strand of JBBQXR010000249.1, from coordinate 398 downwards.
GGTCGTTCGCGTCGGTGGTCGCCGGCCGGCGATCGTCGGGGACGAACGCTCGACGGCGCCCGTTCATTGTTGGCCTTCGCGGTCCTGCGGACCGGGCCGGGCGGCCCCACGGCGCGCCCGCGCAACGACGGTCATCGATCCCGCGCCGCTCATCCGAACCGGCCGGTGATGTAGCCCTCGGTGCGAGGATCCGAAGGACTCGTGAAGATCGTGTTGGTGAGGTCGAACTCCACCAACCTCCCGGTCCGCGCGCCCCTGTCGTCCACATCGGTGGTGAAGAACGCCATGCGATCCGACACACGCGCGGCCTGCTGCATGTTGTGGGTCACGATGACGATGGTGTAGTCACGCTTGAGTGAGACCATGAGGTCTTCGATACGCGAGGTCGCGATGGGGTC
>JBBQXR010000248.1:0-5546 GCA_038209455.1 Acidimicrobiia bacterium | reverse complement strand
TCGTGGTCGGGTGGTCGACGCGCGAACCGGTGGGCGAGACGCTGCTCCGCGCCGCGCCCGCCTGACGTCGCCCCGGTCATTCGTCGAGGCGGAGCGTCGCAATGCCGGCCGCGCGGAGTTCGAATCCGGCCTCGAACCGTGATTGGGGCCGGCCCCGGAGATCCACGAGCCAACCGCGTGCCGGCGTCTCGTCCAGTTCGATCTCGACCCGGCTCGGACGATCGAGCGGGTTGAAGATCCGGACGACGAGGCCGCCCGCGTCCCGGTGGACGGCGGAGGTGACCGCCCCGTCCACGCGCAGTGGGCGACCGACCGGACGCCGCGTTCCACCACCGGCGACCCGCGCCCGCTCGAGGGGCGTGAGCACGTCATCCGCCATCTCGTAGAGCCCAGCGGCGTCCCAGGTGCCGAGATGCGGCGCGACGGCGTATTCGACTGCGAACGGCCCCTGGAGCTGTGGTCCTTCCAGGGCGTCGAGGGGCCCGGCAGGGTTCGGCCGGAGGGAGATCTCCGACCGCGACAGGAATCCCGTCGCCCGGAGGAGGGTCAGTGCGAGCTCCCGACCGTCGTCGACCAACTCGTATTCGAGCAGGCCGTCGTGGAGGAGCGCGATGCCGCGGTCGCCATCCGACGCGTCGACGAAGCGGCGGGACACGAACGTGGGGAGCGGGGTCTCGTGCGGACCGCCCTCGGTCGTGAGGCCACGCTCGACCACCGCGAACGCGCATTCCGCGTGCGAGGTGGTGACGGGCGCCGGCAGTGGGAAGTGCGCCCGGAGGCGGTGGTCCCGACAGCGGTGGTCGAGCTCGGTCCGAACCCGCAGGAACCGCTCCCCGGCGCGGAGTTCGAGCGTGGTGACAACTTCGGTGAGGAGCTGCTCGTCGCTCCGCCGGCCGCACGAGCGCTCGTTGCCGACGGCGTGGTGGGGCCACCGGTACCACGTGACCACGCGCAACTGCGACCGGATCGGACCGTGCTCGTGCAGCGTCACCGTCACCGCTTCGGGCCGGTCGATGATCAGGTCGTCGACCGGCGGCGAGTAGTTGTACGTGTCGCCGCCGTCGCCACCTTCGACGAGCCGGCCGAGACCACTCGCCACGATGCCGTCGGCGGTCGTGATGGTGTACGTGCCGGTGTGAGGGTCGACCTCGACCTCGAGATACTCGTGCGCCAGCCGGTGCTCGGCCGCGTCGAGGGCGGTCTCGGGCCCCGGGCCGTCGACCGGTCGGTAGGTCCGCCAGCCGAATCCCGGGATGTCACCCACACGCGCGATGACCTCGCGGGTGGGCGCCCGCATGACCCGCACGGCCACGTTGACATTCTGGGCACCGAGTTCGATGAGTTCTTCACGGAGTCCTTCGAGGTCGACCGCCGTGTCACCCGGTGCCGCGCCCGTGCACGTGAGGGTGGCGCCGACATCGGCCCGCTCCAGCTCGTACGACGCGATCCGCGTTCCCGCGAACTCCGGCCCCCGCATGAGCTCGGTGACGAGGGAGATCTGATCGCCGGTCACCGTGGTCGCGAACCCGATGCCGCTGACGGACTGCACCACCTGCGCGGGAACTGCGCTGTCGTCGTCGAGGGCGACGAGATGCACCGCACCCTCGCCCGGGATGCGCAACGTGACGAGGCCACTGCGGTCGTAAGCGCTCGTGTTGATCACGACGGTCGAACCGCGCGGTGCATCGATGTCGGCCCCGAGTTCGTGGACCGCATCACGGGCGAGGTTCTCGCCGATCTGGCGTGCTTCCTGGTACCGCACCTGTACTGCGTCGACGACCTCGTCGGCGCTGCACGCACACGACGAGTCGTGGGCGCTGTTGAGGACCAGCAGCTTCCATGCCAGTTCGAGCAGCCGACCGGGGTAACGGTTCGGGGCCAGCAGCAGGGCCGAGAGCGGTTCGGCGTGACGTTCGACGGCGCGTTCGGCCGCTGCGCACGACCGGTGCACGTCCACCCGGTTCGACGCGACGCCCATGAGGACGTTGGCGCGCGCGCCCGAACGCAGCTCGCCCTGCCAGGTCTTCAATCCGGCGGTGGGTTGGGTCGCCAGGTACTCGGGGAGCGACGTGACCTCGAAGCGATAGTCGCCCTGGACGGCGTTGGCTTCGGCGACGATGCGCCCGAGCCACGGCTGGGGCATCTGGTGGTCGGTGCCGTTCATCAGCAGCAGGCCGCTGCCCGCGATCCGGTTGTCGCCGATCTCCTGCTCGTAGCTGTTCGCCCGCCCGATCAGTTGCTTCGCGTCGTCCGGCAGGTCGCGACCGTTGGAGTACGAGCCGTAGAGGTACTCGGCGCGCACGCGCGAGCCGTCGGGCGCGTCCCACCAGAACGCGCTCTGGGTGACTTCGGACGGCACCCCGCGCCACACGATCGCGTGCTCGAGTCCGGCCTCCCGCAGGATCTGGGGCATCTGCGCGACATGGCCGAACATGTCGGGGAGATAGCCGACCTCCATCGGTCCGCCGAAGTCGGTGGCGCGACGGATGCCCATCTGAAGGTCCCGCACGATCGTTTCGCCCGACACCATGAACTCGTCCATGAGGATCATCCACGGACCGATCGACAACCGGTTGCTCGCCGCGAGGCGCCCGAGCGGTTCGGCGGCTTCCGGATGGACCTCGAGGTAGTCGTCGAGGACCGCGGTCTGGCCGTCGAGGAGGAACCGGGCGTACGACAGGTCGTGCTCGAGGAGCGGGAGCAACTCGTCGAGGAGCTTCACCAGCCGGATCCTGAAGGCCTGGAACGGGGAGTACCACTCCCGGTCCCAGTGCGTGTGCGGAACGATCGCGACAACAGTCGACATCTACCGACTCTATTGCCCGTCCGCCCACACCTTGTCGGCTCGTTCGCTCGCGCTCCTATCGGCCATGCCTGACGGCGCCTCGCTGCCTCGCTGCTCGCACCGCAGGCTCCGCTCGGGTGCGGGTGGGGATCAGCCGGTGGTCATCCTGGTTCGACACCCCGTTCGAGCATGGAAAGCAACCGCTTCGCGAAGAGGTAGGCGTCGCCGGGCCAGCGGGCGGAGAGGTAACGGCCGTCCTCGACGACGAAGGCGGGGCCGTCGTCGGTCGCAGTGCCGCGACGGCGCAACTCCACCGGACCGCGGAGGAACTGGCGCTCGGGGTCGTCGAGGGCGGCGCGGACCTCGTCCTCCACGTAGGCCGGGTAGGTGCGGTAATAGCGGCCGCGCCGCCACGCCGTCGCGAGGAAGGCGCTGCGTTCCATGTACTTGGGCAGGCACGTGGTGCGGCTGGTCGCGATGACACTTCGGCCGTCCGCGGCGTGGGCTCGCGCCAGCACGAGGACTCCGTGACAGATCGCGGCGACCGGCCGGTCGAGCGCCCAGAAGTCGGCCACCTGCCGCGCGAGTCCGGGATCCCCCAGGTATTGGCGCATCGCCGGCGCATGTCCACCCGGGAGCAGCAGTGCGTCGTACTCACTCACGACGACATCCGGCCACGCACGAGGCGCCTGCCGTTCGGGTGCCTGTTCGAACTGTCGGTAGAACGCAATGGGTTCAGCTTCGGCACCCAGTTGTCCGAACACCACGCCACCGATGAGGAGCGGATCGGCGTTCGGGACCCGACCCGTTTGGGTCGCGATCACCACCTGGTGGCCCGCTTCGGTGAGGAGTCGCCACGGAACCGCGACCTCGGTGACGTCTGACCCCTCGTCGGGAAGGGGCATCAAGACCCGTGCCATAGCACTCCTGGATTCGCGATCGAGAGCTCGGAAGATACCGGTGACCAGACCGTCATGCAGTCGTCAGAGTTCGGCCTTGGTTCCTTCACACTCCGGGTGCGTTTGGGAAACATCGCGTCCGTAGCTTCCCCTCATCGCTATTGGGACATCTGCGATTCGTGGGCAACGAGGCTCGTGGTCGTCAACGACATTGGGAGGAAATACGTGAGCTCGAAGCTCAAGCGTCTGGGAATAGTGGTGTTGCTCATCACGGCAGTGGTGGCGCTCTTTGCGGCGCCGGCATTCGCGGCTGATGCCCCGAAGCCGGCCTACCAAACACCGTCTGTCGCGCCAGGTGACGTCGGCGTCAGCCTCAACCTGTTGTGGGTCGTGCTGGGAGCCGTCCTCGTCATCTTCATGCAAGCCGGGTTCGCACTCGTCGAAACCGGGTTCTGTCGGGCAAAACACGCAGCGCACGTGGTGTCGACGAACTTCGCGATCTTCGGATTGGGATTCGTCGGCTTCTTCTTCGTGGGTTACGGGTTGATGTTCGGCGGTTTCAGTTTCCCGGGAACCTTCGGACTCGACGGAGCCACCGGCGGGCCACTGATCGGCAGCGGGCACTGGGTGTTCCTCTGGCACGGTGGGTTCGCGCTGACAAACCTGCACGGGCTGAAGAACTCGGCCCCGGTCGCGGCCATGTTCCTCTACATGGTGGCGTTCATGGACACGACCGGAACCATTCCGACCGGCTCCATGGCGGAACGGTGGAACTGGAAGGCATTCGTCGGTTGGGGTCTCTTCGTCGGGACGATCTTCTACCCGCTCTTCGGCGCCTGGACCTGGGGCGGCGGCTGGTTGAGCCAGCTCGGCAACAGCATGAAGCTCGGATTCGGATACGTGGACTTCGCCGGCTCGGGCGTCGTGCATGCCATGGGTGGTGTCGCAGGACTCGCCGGTGCCATCGTGCTCGGACCACGAATCGGGAAGTTCGGGGCGGATGGCAAGCCTCGCACGCTCGGTGGCCACAACATCCCGATGGCGTTCCTCGGTACGTTCATCCTGCTCGTCGGTTGGTTCGGCTTCAACGCCGCGTCCACCTTCGCGGCCACGGATGTGCGGTTCGCAGTGGTGGCCGTGAACACGGCGATCGCGGCAGCGTTCGGCGCAACCGCGGCGATGTTCTACGTGATGAAGCGCATGGGCAAGCCGGACCCCGGCATGATGGCCAACGGCATGCTCGCCGGCCTCGTGGCCATCACCGCCCCGTGTGCCTTCGTCCAGCCGTGGGCGGCGGCGGTCATCGGCTCCATGGCGGCCATCTTCGTGGTCGAGTCGGTGTTCTTCTTCGAGCGCCGCGGTATCGACGACCCAGTGGGCGCAATCTCGGTCCACGGTGTGTGTGGCGTCTTCGGAGTCCTCTGCGTCGGGATCTTCTCCAGCGGTGAGTACGGCGCGGGTTGGAACCTGACGACCAAGGGTGCGGCTGCCACTGCAACCGGGGTCACCGGGATCCTCTACGACGCGGACCTCGGAGGTCGCCAGCTCGCTTCCCAGGCCGTCGGTGCACTGGTTATCTGCACCGTCTTCCTCGGACTGGCCTTCGCCTTCTTCAAGATCCAGAACAAGATGATGAAGGGTGGCATCCGGTCCTCGGCTGACGACGAGATCATGGGTCTCGACATGCCCGAGATGGGTGTGCTCGCCTACGACAACCTCTCGCTCAACGAGCTCGAGATCGTCGGCAGCGGCGGTGTCGAACTCGAGATGTCGGGTGGCCCATCACCTGACCCGACCATCGGTCGGTAGTCGCAGCGAATCTGGTCGTCTACCCCCAGTGGGCGACCAACGAAAGTGGGAGG
>JBBQXR010000247.1:0-5567 GCA_038209455.1 Acidimicrobiia bacterium | reverse complement strand
TCGTGGTCGGCTCCGTCACTCACGAGCATTGACGTCGACCCGACGAACACTCCGAGCGGGAGCTTGAAGATCTGACCCCATCGGTAGCGCTCTTGCGGGCCCGTGAGGACGACCTTGATGAGTTCACGATCTCCGACGACCGTGATCGACGTCGGTCCCAACCCGATCGCGAACGTGCGGCCGTACTCCTCGGCCAAATCCTCGATGGTCACCATCGGTGCCCCGAGCACGCCGCGCACGGCGCGAACTGCAGCGCGGCCCCGAGGGCCGGGGAGTGTGGTCATGGCGGTCCTCCCGAGTCGACGCCGGTGACGCTACGACCGGAGGGAGGCTGCGGCAGTACCCGGAGACGCGTCGACGGGATGACCCCGGGTCAGCATGCGGTCGAGGAGGAACGCTTGCACGGGATCGGGCGGCGCCCCGATCACCGTCAGCGCCCGATGGCCACCGCCCACGGAATAGTGGGCACGCGGATTCTCGGTGGCGATGATCCGCGCGACCAACTCCGAGACGCGTCGAGGTGAGCAGGCGGGGTCGTCGCGATGCTTGGCCATTCCACCCATGAAATGCTCGACGACCGTCCGCTGCTCGGGGTAGAGCGTGTCGCCCGGGACCTGGTCGGGGCGTTGGTGGGAGGCGAGCGCGGTGGCGACGGCACCGGGTCGGATCATCGAGACGCGCACACCGAGGCGCGCGATCTCGCGTCGGAGCGAGAGGGTCCAGGTCTCGAGCGCACTCTTGCTCGCCGCGTACCCGCCGTTGAACGGGATCACGACCTTGGTCATCATCGCGGAGTTCACGACGACGGTGCCGCGTTCGGCGCGGACCATGGGGAGAAACGCGCGCACGAAGCGGACGCCGCCGAGGAAGTCGACTGCGACCACCTGCTCGAGCCGTTCGTCGGGCTGGCCCTCGCACGAGACGTCACCGTCGAAGCCGGCGATGCCCGCGTTGCTGAACACCGCGCGCACGCCCCGGCCCGACGGCAGCGACGACTCGACGGTGCGGACGGCGTCGGCGATCTGGTTGGGTCGGGTGACGTCGAGCAGCAGTGGCGTGAACGCGTCGGGCCGACTCGCACGCTCGCGCACCCGGTCACCGTCGTCGGGCCGGCGGACCCCGGCGAACACCTGGTAGCCGAGTTGGTTCAGGTAGAGCGCGGCGTCCTCGCCCATTCCACTCGAGGACCCGGTGACGATGACGACGTCACCCGGACGGGCCGGCGTGATCGGCGCGAGTCGCATGGTTCGAGCGTACGCGCCGGGGTTATCGCGGCGGGGCTCCGCGGAGTCACCGACGGTTTGTGCTCAGCTGGCCCGATGGCGCGGGGAGGGTTGGCGCGGACAGTACGGAGGATGGCCGCGGCCACCCCGCCGAGCCGGGACCGTTACGTCGACTTCCTGCGTGCGGTGTCGATCCTCGCCGTCGTGACCGGTCACTGGGTGATTGCCACGATCCAACGCACCCCGCGCGGCATCGAGGTCGGCAACGTCTTGAGTGACGTGTCGGCGATCCGACCCGTCACGTGGGTGTTTCAGGTGATGGGCGTCTTCTTCGTGGTGGGTGGGTTCTCGACCCGGCGCTCGATCGAGGCGCGGCGTGACGGCTCGGGCGCCCAGTTCGACTCGGGGGCGTTCTTCGCCGGCCGTGTCGAGCGGTTGCTGCGGCCGACGATCGTGTTCGTCGTCGCGTGGTTGATCGGCGCGGTCGCGCTCGACGCGATCGGAGTGAACCCGAAGCTCGTCCATGCCATCGCGCGCATCGCGGCGCAACCCCTCTGGTTCCTGGCGGTGTATCTCCTCGTCACCTTGATCGCACCCGTGCAACTCGCGGTGCACCGGCGGGCGCCGTTCGCGCTCGTGGTCATACTGCCGATCACAGTCGCATGCGTCGATGCGTTGCGGCTGCGTCATGTGAGTTCGGGTCCCGCCGTCGTGAACTACCTCTTGGTGTTCGCGTTCGCACAAGAACTGGGGTTCCATCTCGCGAACGATTGGGACCGTGTCACCGCTCGTGTGGCACTGATCGTCGCGGCGGTCGGCGCCGGAATCATGGTCCTGCTGGTCACGGCGGGGCCGTACCCGGTCTCGATGGTCGGGCTCCCCGGTGCACGCGTCTCCAACATGAGCCCTCCGACCGTCTGCATCCTGTTGCTCACGATCGTGCAGGTGGGCGTGCTCACCGCGTTGCGACCCGCGGCCCGGCGGTGGTTGGAGCGGCGACGGGTGTGGAGCGCGACGATCGCGGTGAACGCGGGGATCATGACGATCTTCCTCTGGCATCTGACGGCCGCGGCGCTCGTCGGATCGGTGATGTATGCGGCCGGCGTGCTCCCACACCCGGGCACGGCGACCTGGTGGTGGCTGAAGCTCCCGTGGTTCGTCGGGTGTGCCGCGGTGCTGGGTGTGCTCGTGGCGGCAACCGTCGGCATCGAGCGGCTACCAGCGCGCACCGGGGCTCAGCGTGGGCGCCCGTGGGTGCGGGGCGTCGGGATGCTCGTCGCGGTGCGGGGTCTCGCGGGGTTCGCCCTCACCGGGTTCGACCATCCTGGGTCACCCGGAGGATCGGCATTCCTCGGCCTGCGCCTCAGTCCGATGGTGGATCTCGGGCTCCTGCTGTTCGGCTACGGCCTCGCCGCCGGCTGGCCGGGCGCCCGTCGGCCGGAGTTGACGGCACCGACCCAGTAAGAGGGCAGCTGCATCGAGGAGTGGAGTGACCGGCGTCAGGTCGTCGCCGACCTGCACGCGCCCGTACAGCGGCGGAGTGCGGGGTTCGCGGTGGCGAAGGTTCCCCAGCGGTTGGGATGCCCGGCCACGTTCCACACGTGCAACATCCAGAGGTCGTTCCCGGCCACCAGGTTGCTTGTGAAGCTCGGGCGGGGCGCGGGCTCCGGATGGCTCGTGAGGTAGCGCTGGATGTCGTCGGTCTCCTCCGGCGTCCCGACGGGGGCGTGAACCGCGCCGGCGTCGCGTGCCTGGCCGATCTTCGTACAGACGTCCGCGTCGGCGATGCCTTCACCGATCACGAACCCGCCGCCGTAGCAATCGCCGAAATGACGGTGCCACTCGTCGTTCGCCCCCGCGAAGCCCTCCGGAGCCGCGTCGGCGGTCGTGCGCACGTAGTAGCTCAGACCGACGAGATGCGCGTCCGGACCGTCGCCGTCATAGAGCAGCATCGCCGGATGCGCCGGGTCGAACGGCTTGGTGACGAGGGACCACTTCACCCAGTGCACACCGAACTGCGGGATGAAGTACGACGCGAGCACGTATCCGTCGGCCGCCGCGGCACGCGCGCTCGCGTAGTGGCGGGCAGTGCGGGTCGCGGTCGCGAACTGCTTCGTGAACGCACGCTTGGTGGCGGGGTCGCTGAAGTGGATCGGGTGGGCCGGTTCCGACACCATGCCGTCGCCGTGGCTGAGGACCTTCGGCCGGGTCGCCACCTGGGCCGACACCGCAGTGAGCGCGGCGGCGTCCGGCGCGGTGAGGTGGCGGTGGAGGTCGAACGGCACGACCGGTGCGGACCGTGATGTTGCGTCCGACGAACCGCAAGCGGTCAACGCGATGACGAGCGCCGTCAGCACGAGCGCACGTTGCGTCCGGTGCTGGCTGACCGTCATACAACCGCGGAAGGTACCAGGAGCGTCAACGTCGTCCGGTTGCGCGCCGAGGGGCGTCGGTCAGCGAGGCTCCAACACGACCAGTGGAATCGCGCGATCGGTCTTGGTCTGGTACTCGTCGTACGACGGCCAGACGTCGGTGGCCCGCTTCCACCATTCGATCTTCTCGTCGCCCTCGACCACGCGCGCGGTGTAATCCCGCAGCGTCGGACCGTCCTGGAGCGAGACGTGGGTATCGGCGGTGAGGTTGAGGTACCAGACCGGATGCTTCGGCGCGCCGCCGAGGGACGCGACGACCGCGTAACGACCGTCGTCGTCGGTCACCCGCATCAACGGGGTCTTGCGGATAGTCCCGCTGTGGCGACCGCAGGTCCAGAGGATGATGCACGGCGCACCCTGGAGCTCGGTGCCTTCGGTGCCGTTCGAGGATTCGTAGAGCGCGACCTGCTCCGCGATCGGTTGCCATGGGCTGGGTTCGTAGGTGCCTTCGAGAGCCATGCCGTTCGGTCTACCACGCGATCCCTCGGAGGGCGGGGGTCAGAACTGACGCGTGACGAGGGTGTCGACGAGCCGGGTGAGGCCGTCGACCACGTCGGCGTCGAGCGCCGAGGTGGACGCGAGCACGGCACTCGCGTCGGCGGCGTGTCCCCGAGCGGTTTCGATCGACCGATCGACGGCATCACCGGCGGTGACGAGGCTGCGGACGGCGTCGAGTTGGGTCCGGTCGATCTTGCGGCCGAGCATCTCGCGCAACTCGTCCGGTACGTCGGAGGCCGCGAGCGCATGGATCACCGGGAGCGTGTAGACGCCTTCGAGGATGTCGTTGCCGGCGGGCTTGCCGAGGGACTCGTCGGTGCCGGTCACGTCGAGCACGTCGTCGACGATCTGGAAGCACATCCCGAGGTGATGACCGAACTCGGTGAGTGCGTCGAGGGTCGCGTCGTCGACGGCCGAGACCATGCCGCCGACCCGACATGCCGTCCCGAAGAGTGATGCCGTCTTGCCTTCGATCGCCGAGGTGTAGGCCTCGACGGACCGATCGGCGTCGAAAAGATGTTGGAGCTCGAGGACCTGGCCGCGACACAACTCACCGATAGTGGCCGCCAGGAGGGCTGCGACATCGGCCCCGAGCGACGCCGCGAGGGACGATGCCCGGGCCAGCAGGTAGTCGCCGGCGAGGATCGCCACGATGTTCGACCAGCGGGCGTTGACGCTCGGAACGCCCCGGCGGGTCTCGGCCTCGTCGATCACGTCGTCGTGGTACAGGGAGCCGAGGTGGACGAGTTCCACGGAGACGCCACCGGTGATCGCGTCGTCCGAGACCGGCCCGACGCCCTTGGCGGCGTAGGCCGCGCACAACGCGAGGGCCGGGCGGAGCCGCTTCCCACCGGCCGAGATGAGGTGGCCGGCGACGTCGGAGAGGAACGGATCCGAGGACAACACCGAGCCCTGGAGTGCGGTCTCGACCCGTTCCATGTCGGCGGACATGGGCGCAAGCCCGAGCGCGTCGAGGGGTGACATGTGGCGCAGGGTAGAAGGTGCCGGGAACAAAGACCAAGCCGGAAGTGTCTTTGTCCCTACGTCGTTCGCGGCGGGTGATGCACGGACCCATCGGCTCCGGCGCGCCCGAGATCCGACCGCGGAGCGTGGTGGTTGCCGCACTACAGCCGTCACCGAGAAACGTCGATGAGTCACCACAACCCGACCGGGTCCAAAAAGCCCCGGCCGATAGAGTGTCGGACGAGTTTCGGCGGCATCAGAAATGCCGGCGAATCCACCGACGAGAGGCGGATGCCACGTGTTCGAACGGTTCACTGACCGGGCCCGACGGGTCGTCGTCCTGGCGCAGGAAGAAGCGCGCCTGCTGAACCACAACTACATCGGGACCGAGCACATCCTGCTCGGGCTCATCCACGAGGGTGAGGGTGTAGCGGCCAAGGCGTTGGAGTCT
>JBBQXR010000246.1:0-5605 GCA_038209455.1 Acidimicrobiia bacterium | reverse complement strand
GGACGACCTCCGTGGTGGGAGGGCGGCGGGCGCCGATCGTCAGGTAGGCAACGTCGGTCCGACCGCGCCACGGTCCCAGCCGGGCCCAGCCGCCGGGCCAACTGAGCGTGTCCTCGGGCATCGTCGGGAAACAGTACGCGTCGAGCCCCTGCCGGGTCCGGCCAGCTGGCGGCTCGGGTAGCGACCCGGCCGGGTACGGGTACCGTTCCTCCCGTGTTGCTGATCGCTTCCGACCCGATCTTCTCCGAGCACGAGACCGGCCCCGGCCATCCCGAAGGTCCGGTGCGCCTCGTCGCAGTCGCCGAGGGGTTGGCGCGGTCCGGGATGGGGACGGACCTCGTCGAACTTCCCCGACGGTCGGCCACCCGCGTCGAGTTGGAGCGGGTTCACCCGGCCGAACACCTCGACCGGCTCGAGGCCGGGTGTGCGGTGGGCCGTCATTTCGACGCCGACACCCCGACCTCACCCGGATCGTGGGCCGCCGCCCTCGCCGCCGCCGGTGCGGGTCTCGCCGCCGTCGATGCACTGACCGAAGGTGCCACGTCCGGTTCGGGGGCGTCCGGTGCGTTTCTCGCGGTTCGGCCGCCCGGCCATCACGCGCGTCCCGCGCAGGCGATGGGGTTCTGCCTGCTGAACAACGTGGCGGTGGTCGCGTGCGAGTTGCAGGCCCGCGGGGAACGGGTGGCCATCGTCGACATCGACGCGCACCACGGCAACGGCACCCAGGAGATCTTCGACGCGAACCCCGACGTGCTCTACGTCTCGTTCCACGAGTGGCCGATGTACCCGGGGACGGGCCGCCACGACGAGGTGGGGACCGGTGCTGCCGCCGGGACGACCTGCAACATCCCGCTGCCCGCGGGCGCGACCGGTGACGTCTACCTCCGGGTGATGGACGCGGTGGTCGAGCCGCTCCTGGAGCGGTTCGCTCCCACGTGGCTCCTCATCTCGGCCGGGTTCGACGCCCACCGTGACGATCCGTTGACCGGACTCGGGCTCACCGCCGGCGACTACGCGGCGCTGGTCCGGCGTCTGATCGTGGCCGTTCCCGCGGGCCGCGCGGTGGCCTTCCTGGAGGGCGGCTACTCGCTCTCGGCGCTCCGGGATTCGGTCGCCACCACAGTTCCGATCCTCGGCGGCGGCGATGCGGCGAACCCGTCCGGCGAAGGCCCGACGTCGGGCGGTCCGGGCGACCACGTGGTCCGGGCCGTCACCGAACTCTGGGACCGACGCCAGGGGTAGGAACCACTACAGCCCCGCGTGCCGCGTGTCGATACCTGCCCCGAAAGCGGGTTTTCGGAGAGGGAGGACAACGGGTGCTCGATCTTGATGCAGTGCTGCGTGAGGCGGTCGAACGCGGCGCGTCCGACGTCCACATCAAGGTCGGGTCGGCCCCTCACGTCCGCCTCGACGGTGAGCTGACCCCGGTCTCGGCCGATCCGGTCCTCCCCGCCGACACCGAGCGGGTCTCCTTCGCGATCATGCCCAAGTTGCGCGCCGAGGAGTTCCTCGCGACCAACGAAGCCGACTTCGCGTACGCGTTGAACGGCGTCGGACGTTTCCGCGTGAACGTGTTCCGCCAGCGGGGCTCGGTGGGCCTGGTCCTGCGCCACATCCTCCCGGGAATCCCGCCGATGGAAGAACTCGGACTCCCGCCGGTGGTGCGCCGCCTGTCCGACGAACATCGTGGTCTCATCCTCGTCACCGGTCCCACCGGTTCGGGCAAGACCACCACGCTCGCGGCGATGATCGACCACATCAACGAAACCCAGGCCCGGCACATCGTGACGATCGAGGACCCGATCGAGGTCCTGCACACGGACAAGAAGTCGATCATCAACCAACGTGAGGTCGGCGACGACACCATCGATTTCCTCTCCGCGCTGAAGCGTGCGTTGCGCCAGGACCCCGACGTGATCCTCATCGGTGAGATGCGTGACCCCGAGACGGTGTGGGCCGCGCTGTCCGCCGCCGAGACCGGCCACCTCGTCTTCTCGACCCTGCACACCATGGGCGCGGCCGAGACGATCAACCGTGTCATCGACTTCTTCCCGCCGTACCAGCAGCAGCAGGTCCGGATGTCGCTCGCCGGTGCGTTGAAGGGGATCGTGTCCCAGCGACTCGTGCAGCGATGCGACCGTGACGGCCGGGTCCCGGCGATGGAGGTGCTGGTGGCGAACGGGCGCGTCTTCGACAAGATCGCGGACTCCACCGCCACGCACGAACTCGACGAGATCATCGCCGACGGTGACTTCTACGGGATGCAGTCGTTCGACCAGAGTCTCCTCACCCTGTTCGCCAAGGGCATCGTCTCGCGCCGGGACGCGCTGGCCTCGGCCTCGAACCCGCACGACCTGCGTTTGAAGATGGAGCACTACGAGTTCACCAAGACCGAGGAAGCGCGTATGGCCGCCTTGGTCCCCTCGGCCTGATCCGCCGCTCGGGCAACGGGTACCGGCTCCAGAGGTCGGGCGGGCCACAATGACGCCGTGACCGTCCCGCCGCGCCTGGCTCCACTCCTCGCGTCCGACGCGCCCGTCCAACGGGTCGCTCAGGCGCTCGTCGATGCCGGTCACGAGTGCTACCTCGTGGGTGGGAGCGTGCGCGATGCGGTCCTCGGGATCGAACCGGTCGAGTTCGACTTCGCGAGTGATGCTCGACCCGACGAGATCGAGTCGTTGCTGCGTCCGATCTCCGAGTTCGTGTGGTTGCAGGGCAAGCGCTTCGGTACCGTCGGTGCGCAGGTGGGCGGGGTGCCGTGCGAGGTCACCACGTATCGCGCCGAGGCGTACCACCCCGACAGTCGCAAGCCCGAGGTGACCTTCGGCGACTCGATCGAGACCGACCTCTCGCGGCGCGACTTCACGGTCAACGCGATGGCGCTGCGCCTCCCCGAAGCCGTGCTCGTCGATCCCTTCGACGGTGCGCTCGACCTGGCGGCGAACCGGCTGCGCACGCCACTTGCCGCCGAGATCTCCTTCACCGACGACCCGCTCCGCATGATGCGTGCGGCGCGCTTCGTGGCCCGGTTCGGATTCGTTCCTGACCCGGAGTTGGTGGCGGGGATCGAGGAACACCGCGACCGTCTGACGATCGTGAGCGTGGAGCGGATCCGGGACGAACTCTCGAAACTCTTGGTGGTCGAGGACCCCGCGCCGGGGCTGTGGCTGCTCGCGTCGACCGGTCTGGCCGACGGCTTCCTCCCGGAGCTGAACGCGATGCGGCTCGAGCAGGATCCGATCCACCACCACAAGGACGTGCTCGCGCACACGATCGCAGTGGTGTGCAAGACCAGCCCCGAGTTGGTGCTGCGCCTCGCCGCGCTCATGCACGATGTCGGCAAGCCCAAGACCCGATCGTTCGAACGCGGCCGGGCCACGTTCCACCACCACGAGGTGGTCGGCAAGCGCATGACCCGGGATCGGCTCATCGCGCTCAAATACCCGACCGATGTCGTCGAGGCCGTGAGCCAGCTCGTCTACCTCCACCTCCGTATCCACACCTATGCCATGGGCTGGACCGACTCGGCGGTGCGGCGGTACGTGCGCGACGCGGGACCGTTGCTCGATCAGCTCAACGAGCTCCAACGGTGCGACTGCACCACTCGGAACGAGCGCCGCGCCCGCACTCTCGCCCGCCGTATGGACGAACTCGAGGAACGCATCGAGCAACTCGCGGCGCAGGAGGAACTGGAGGCGATTCGCCCGTCGCTCGACGGCCGGCAGGTGATGGATCACCTCGCGGTCGCTCCGGGGCGCGTGGTGGGCGAGGCGCTCGACTTCCTGCTCGAACTCCGCCTCGACGAGGGCCCGATGGAGGAAGCGGAGGCCTACGAGCGGCTCGACGCCTGGGCACGCGAACGGGGTCTGACCCCGGGCGGCACCTGATCCGACGCCGGGATCAGGCCATCTCGATCCCTCGGGTCAGCTCCCGACCTTGCGCGCCCGCCAGACGATCAACTCGGGCACCGCGGCGCGCGCGCGACCGTCGGCCGTGGGTTCGGGTTCGAGCAGCGTGTCCACCCGGAACCCGGCCCGACCGAGGGCCGAGAACACGTCGGCAGTCGCGTGCGGGTACCGCCCGTCGATGGGGTCGGTCGCGAAGTAGGACCGAGTGAGGTACTCACGCGCGAGAGGCAGCGCACCGGCGGCCTCGGGGTCACGGTCGACACAGAACGACATCGGGTGCGGGAGGGTGAACGCGAACCAGGCGCCGGCACGCAGCACCCGCTGGACCTGACGGAACACCCGGCCCAGGTCGACGAGCCCGCCGAGTGAACCCTCCGCAAACGCGACGTCGACCGAGTCGCCCCGCAAGAACGCGAGATCGGCGAAGTCGCCGGTGTGGACCTCGATCCGGATCTCGGACGCCTCGGCGGCCTCACGGGTCCGGGCGACCGCGTCGGCCGAAGGATCGACGGCGATGACCGATGCGCCCTGACGTGCGAGTTGGACCGCACGGCCGCCGTCGCCACATCCGAGTTCGACTACCCGCTTGCCCCGGATCTCGCCGAGCAGGCGGCCCAGTACGAAGTCGCTCATGAGCCGGGGACCCTAGTGGCGTCCTCACCGAGCGCGGTTCTTTGCCGGCCGACGTTCCGTCGGCGGGTCGGGCCCTTCTACACTCCTGGGGTGGTCAAGGGCACCGACTACGCACTCGCCCGCCGGGCCGTCCTGCGTGACCTCAAGGCGGGCCGCGTCAGCCGCAACGACGTGTGCGACGCACATCCCGAGTTGCTCCGCGCCGCGCGCAACGTCGGTGAGCACGCCGGCAAGGGCTGTCCCGTGTGTCGGAGCAAGCAACTCTTCTACGTCTCCTACGTGTACGGCGATCGGCTGCGCGCCGCCAACGGCCGCGCCCTCTCGCAACCCGGTGAACTCGACGCCCTCGCCCAGAAGCACGACGAGTTCGACTGCTACGTCGTCGAGGTCTGCACGAAGTGTCGTTGGAACCACCTCGGTCGCCGGGAGCTGCACGGACGCCGAGTCTCGTAGTCTCCCGATCGTGGGCAGCGAGGAAAACCGGATCGATACGGCGACGGTGTTGTTCACTGATCTCGTGGGGTCGACGGCGTTGCGGTCCCGGATCGGAGAAGAAGCGGCCGACGTCCTCCGCGAACAACACGACGAGCTGATCTTCGACGCCATCACCGCCAACCGCGGGATCGTCGTCAAGCACACCGGAGACGGGGCCATGGCCACCTTCTCCGCCGCGGTCGACGCGGTCGCCGCCGGCGTCGCGATCCAACAGGCGGTCGACGGTCACAACCGCCGGGGCGCCGAGGAGCGGCTCGAGGTGCGGGTGGGCATCAGCGTCGGCGACGTCACGTTCACCGGTGACGACTGCTTCGGCCTGCCCGTGATCGAGGCGCAACGGCTTGAGGCCGCGGCCGAGGGTGGCCAGATCCTCTGTGCCGAGATCGTCCGCCACCTCGCACGCGGTCGCGGCGGACACGAGTTCGAGAGCGTCGGCGAGTTGGCGTTGAAAGGAATCGCCGAACCTGTCCCCGCCGTGCGGGTCGGGTGGGAGCCGGTGGTCCAGGTCGCGATGCCGCGCGAGACACCGTTGCCTCCCGTGCTCGCCGCGCCCGCCGCGTTCGACCTCG
>JBBQXR010000245.1:0-5621 GCA_038209455.1 Acidimicrobiia bacterium | reverse complement strand
GCGTTGGCGCTCATGGCCTCGGGCGAGCACAAGTACGTGAAGGTCGGCAACGGCGACGTCGTCATCATCTCCGCCCACGCGATCCCCGGCAACGAGAGCAACGTGAGTCGTGTGATCGACGCGTTCTACCGGGCGGGCGCGCACGTCATCCACGACGGCAACGCCCCGGTGCACGTCTCGGGCCACGCCTCGCAGGAGGAACTCAAGTTCGTCCTCAACCTCGTGGAGCCCGATTGGTTCGTGCCCGTGCACGGCGAGTTCCGGCACATGGTGCACCACGCCGAGTTGGCCGAGGACACCGGCGTCGACCCGACGCACGTGATGGTGTGCGAGGACGGGGACGCCATCACCATCACCGACGACACGATGACGGTCGAGCTCGATGCAGTGCCGTCCGGGTATACCTACGTGGACGGCATCGTCGGCGACATCGGCCAGGGCGTGCTGCGTGACCGTCGGCAACTCGCCGAGGAAGGCGTGGTCGTGGTGTTCGTCACCGTCGACCGGCGCAAGAACGAGATCGTGAACGGCCCCGAGATCGTCACCAAGGGTTGGGTCTACGCGCCCGAGGCGGAGGAGCTGCTCGAAGAGGCCAAGGAAGCCGTGCGCCAAGCGGTGCTCAGCGCCATCGAGGGTGGGTCGACCGACTTCGAGACGGTGCGCCGCAACGCACGCCGTGCGCTCGGCAAGTTCATCACCGAACGTACGAAGCGGCGGCCGGCGGTCATCCCCGTCGTGCTCGAAGTCTGAAGACTGACCGACGGTGATCCGGGACTGGTCCAACTTCATCGCCGGGCGGTCGGCGCTCGTGACCGGTGGCGGTGGGGGAGTCGGGCGTGCGATCGCGATCCAGATGGCCCGTGCCGGCGCGCACATCTGGGTGAACGATCTGTTCGCCGATCGGGCCGAGGCGGTCTGCGCCGCGATCATCGCCGAGCACGGTGCCGCCACGCCCGTGATCGCCGACGTGTGCGATCCCGAGCAGGTCGCGCGCCTGGTGGCCGAGACCGGTGGGGTCGACATCCTGGTCAACAACGCCGGGATCCCGGCCGAGGGGTTCACGGTCAAGTCCTTCGTGGAGTCCGGACCCGAAGACTGGGACCCGCTCCTGCGGTTGAACCTCGCCGCGGTGCTGCACGTGACGCGCGCCTACCTCCCGTTCATGATCGAAGCGCAGTGGGGACGGGTCCTGACGATCGTCTCCGACGCAGGCCGCAAAGGCGAGCGCAAGCAAGTGGTGTACGGCGCGGCCAAGGCCGCGGCGATGGGCTTCTCCCGCGGTCTCGCGGCCGAGGTCGGCCGCGACGGCGTGACCGTCAACTGCATTGCGCTCGGCACGATGAACCACGGCCAACTCGCAGCGGCGATCGAGCAACAGCCGGAGTTGGAAGCGAAGTTGGCCCGCAATTACCCCGTCGGTCGCGTCGGCCGCGTCGACGACTCCGCACCGCTGGCCGTCCTGCTCTGTAGCGACGCGGCCGAGTGGATCACCGGCCAGGTCTACCCCGTCGACGGCGGTTACGCGTCTGCGCTGTGATGGCTGAGTTCCCGACCGGTTACGTCGTGCGCACTCCGGCGCCGAGGGACGCGGGCGCCATCGCCGACGTCGTCCAGGCGCTCGATATCGCCGACTTCGGTGAGCCGAACTTCACCGAGCAGGACCTCCTCGACGATTGGCTGCGGCCGCGGTTCGACCTCCAACACGACGCGTGGGTGCTCAACGGACCGACTGGTCGCGTCATCGGCTACGGCTACGTGTGGGAGGCCGTGGTCGGGCGCGAGATCGAGGCCGACGCCTACGTCCTGCCCGAGTATTCGGGACGCGGCCTGGGCGGCCAGTTGCTCGGGTTGGTCGAAGCGCGCGCCCACGAGATCTGCGCGGGCCGCGGAATGTCGCTCGGAGTGTTCGCGTCGAGCGTCAACGACGACAAGCGCAACCTGTTGGAGCGGCGCGGTTTCAGCCCGACCCGCTCGGTGCTGCGGATGCGCATCGACCTGAGCCAGGCGAGCGTCGAACCTATCGAGCCGGTCGGCGTCTTCATCCGGCCCTTCGTGCCCGAGGACGAGGCGGCGGTGCGGGCCGTGTGGCGAGATGCGTTCGGGAACCACGGGCGGTTCTCGTCGCCCCGGATGGAGGAGTGGCTCCAGAGCCGGTTCGACCACCCCGCGTTCGACCCCACCCTGTGGCGGGTCGCGGTCGACGGTGACGACGTCGTGGCGGCGATCCTCGTCTTCGACGTCGGTCAGACCGGGTACACCTCGACGGTGGGTGTGCGCGCCAGCCATCGGGGGCGTCGTATCGGACCCGCACTCCTGCGCGAGGCGTTCGGTGCGCTCCAGGCTCGCGGCCAGATGCGGGTGATCGTCTCACTGGATCTGACCCCCGATGCCGCGCTGCTCGCGGTCTACGAATCGGCCGGGATGCGTGTCCACGAGCGGCACGACCTCTTCACGAAGTACCTCGACTGACCCGATTTCGACCGGATCGCCCGGATTTGGGCGGGCGGGAGCGGAGATGTCAGTGTTGCTGATGTTGTCGGTGTTACGTTGATTTGGTGGCCACCACCAAAGCACGCAGCCGAACGAGTGCCCCCAAGTCCAGCCGGAGCGCGTCGAGCCGGGGCAAGGCGAAAGCGCCGGCGAAGCGCGCCAAGCGGCCGGTCGAGAAGACCTCACGGGTCCGGGAAGCCGCCAAGACCCAACTCCGCGGGCACGGCAGTGACGCGCTCTCGATCGGCGTCATGGTGGTGGGGCTCCTCTCCGGCCTCGCCCTCGCGACCGATCTCACCGGCCCGGTCGGCGCGGCTCTCGGCGACGGCCTGACCGCACTCCTCGGCAACGGGGCGTTCCTGGTGCCGGTGTCGCTCATCGCGTTTGCCGTGCTCTCGCTCTGGCGCCGCTCCGACGAGGAAGAACCCGCCGCAGCTCCGTTGCGCGTCGGCATCGGCGTCGGACTCGTGGTCGTCGCGGCCGCGGGGCTGATGCACGTCTTCGGTGGTGCACCCGCGTTGTCGGGCCCGGTCGAGGCACTCCGCAATGCCGGCGGATATTTCGGCGGCCTGATCGGCGCGCCGTTGGCCGCCGGACTCGGGACCGTCGGCGCGGCCGTGGTGCTCGTCGCATTGCTGGGCTTCGGACTGCTGCTCGCACCCGGCACCTCGATCAGGGGGGTGGCGGCGACGATCGGCCGCGCCGCGGTCCACGTGAAGGAACTGATCGTGCGGGGTCTCGAACTGCGCGGTGCCGGCGACGCCGAAAGTGACGACGAGGAAACCACCGACCGTCGACCGCTGCCGTCACGCCGGACGACCGTCGAGTCCATCGCCGACGAACCGGTCCTCGACCTCGTGGAGCCCGAGGACGCGTTCGAGGAAGTCGGCTACGAGGACGAGGAAGAGTACGAAGAAGCCGAGGACGAACCGATCGCGGCGGAATACGTCGAAGCAGACGAAGAAGAAGAAGAAGACGACGAGGACGCCGATCCCGTCGAGGTCATGGTCCGCGAGGATGCCAAAGGCCAGATGGCGATCGACCTCACCCCCTACGGCCACGGCGACTGGACGCTCCCGCCGCGCGACCTGTTGAAACGCAGTGCGGCGAAGGCGATGGACACCCGCGCCGTCGAGCAGGGGGGCGAGGTCCTCCAGGCCACGCTCAAGGATTTCGGGGTCGACGCCAACCTCATCGGGATGACGGTCGGGCCGACCGTCACCCGCTACGAACTCGAACTGGCGCCGGGGGTCAAGGTCAATCGGGTCACCGGCCTCAGTCACGACATCGCGTACGCGATGGCAAGTCCGGACGTCCGCATCCTGGCGCCGATCCCCGGTCGTAGCGCGATCGGGGTCGAGGTCCCCAACAAGACCCGTCAGCTCGTCACCCTCGGCGACATCCTCATGTCGAGCGAGGCCGCGCAGGCGACGCATCCGCTCGAAGTGGGTCTGGGCCGCGACATCGCGGGTCACTCGCACATGATCAACCTCGCCCAGATGCCCCACCTGCTCATCGCCGGTCAGACGGGTGCAGGGAAGTCGAGTTGTATCAACAGCCTCATCACGTCGATCCTGATGCGCTGCACGCCCGAGCAGGTGCGCATGATCCTCGTCGACCCCAAGCGGGTCGAACTCGGTCAGTACAACGGTCTGCCTCACCTGCTCACCGAAGTCGTGACCAACCCGAAGAAGGCGGCGAACGCGCTCGAGTGGGCGGTCCGCGAGATGGACCTCCGGTACGACCTGCTCGCCGAAGCGGGCGTGCGCGACATCACCGGGTACAACGCGATGTACGACCGGGGCGACCTGCCCACGGCGGAGAACCCCGACCCGCACGGCGGTCGCACGTACGAGCGCCTGCCGTTCATCGTGATCGTGGTCGACGAGCTGAACGACCTGATGATGGTGGCGGCGCGCGACGTCGAAGCGAGCGTGTGTCGCATTGCTCAGATGGCACGGGCCGTCGGTATCCACCTGGTCATCGCCACGCAGCGGCCGTCGGTCGACGTCATCACCGGTGTCATCAAGGCCAACGTGCCGAGCCGGCTCGCGTTCTCGGTGAGCACCCTCGCCGACTCCCGGGTCATCCTCGACCAGCCCGGCGCGGAGAAGCTGATCGGTCACGGCGACATGTTGCTGATGTCCGCGTCCTCGTCGCGCGCGCAACGCATCCAGGGTTCCTGGGTTGACGAGGAATGCGTGCGGAAGGCGGTCGCGCACTGGCGCCGTCAGGTCCAGACGCCCCAGTACGTCGAAGGGCTCCAGGGCGACACGTCGGGTGGGAGTGGCGGCAGCGGCGGTGGTCGCGGTGGCGACGACGACGATGACGATCTGCTGGCCGAGGCGATGGAACTCGTCATTCGGAGCGGGCTCGGTTCGACATCGATGCTGCAACGCAAGCTGCGTGTCGGCTTCGCCCGCGCCGGTCGGCTGATGGACCTCATGGAACAGAAGGGCATCGTCGGGCCGAGCGAAGGTTCCAAGGCGCGGTCGGTGCTCATGACCGTCGACGAGTTCGAAGCCATGCACGTCGACGCGTAGCTCGCACCAGGCGTCCGGGGGTGACGCGCGTTGACCGCGAACGAACGAGCAGCATTCGGTGGCGTACTGTCCCTTCCCATGGCAGGTGGGCACGGCCCGCGAACGGCATCCCGGTGATCATCCGCGGGTCGAAACCGGGCCCCGAATGAGCCAGCCCGTGGAATCCGATCCTGAACCGGCGGGTGCTCGATCGCGTCTGTCCGGATCCGCTGCCTACGCGCTGACGATCGCGACGCTCTGCGCGTCCGGACTCCTGCAACTGGCCGTCTATCGCCACGGCGGTCACACCGCGCTGGGCGATATCCCCGGCCGATTCTTCGCTTGGAGACTCGGTCCGACCGCCCTGCCCTACATCGATCGCCCGGTCGAGTACCCGGCCGTCATCGGGCTGGTGGCGTATCTCGTGGCGCTGGTCGGTCGGACCGCCGGTGCGTTCTTCCTCCTGACGTCCCTGCTCAGCGCGGGCCTCGCACTCGTCATGACCGGCCTGCTCCGCAGGTACGACACGGTCCGACTCTCGCGTTGGGTGCTCGGTCTGCCGGTGGTGCTCTACGCGTTTCACAACTGGGACCTCGTCGCCATGGTCCC
>JBBQXR010000244.1:0-5624 GCA_038209455.1 Acidimicrobiia bacterium | reverse complement strand
TCATGGTCCTGTCGGCGTCGTCGGTGCAGTCGATCGACGACAAGGGCAACCCGTGGTGGTTCTTCGAACGCCAGATCTTGTGGACGATCGCGGGTGCCATCGGTTTTGTGATCGCATCCCGGTTCGACTACCGCAAACTGCGCCGGCTCACCCTTCCACTGTTGGTCCTGTCCTTTTCCCTGTTGTTCGTGGTCCTGCTGCCCGGTATCGGGATCAAGGTCGACGGTGCGCGGCGGTGGCTCGGGTACGGCCAGCTCCGGCTCCAGCCGTCCGAGGTCGCCAAGTTCGCGCTGCTGCTCTTCAGCGCCGATGTGCTCACCCGGCGCGTCGGCGAGCTCGACGATTGGAAACGTTCGGTGCGACCGATCGTGACCGTGCTCTTCGGCATCGCCGCGCTGATGATGCTCGAACCCGACCTGGCGTCGTTGATGGTGATCTGCGTCATGGTCATCTCGACGCTCGTCGTCGGTGGCGTTCGCGGGCGTCACCTCGCTGCGCTCGGCGCGATCGGAATCGCGGGCGTGACGCTCTTCGCGACCGTCGTGTCGTGGCGGCGCGCCCGACTGCTCGCATTTCTCGATCCGTGGCACGCCCGGACGACGAGCGGGTACCAGGTCGTGCAGTCGCTGATCGCGACGGGCAGCGGCGGCTGGACGGGCGTCGGGCTCGGTGCCGGTCGGTCCAAGTGGCGCTTCCTCCCGGCCGCGCACACCGACTTCATCTTCGCGGTCATCGGCGAAGAGATGGGTCTGCTCGGCGCCGCGCTCGTGGTGGCGCTGTTCGGACTGATCGCGGTCATCGGGATCCGCACCGCGGCGCGGGCGCCCGACCGGTTCGGCACGATCCTCGCCGCCGGCGCGACGGCGTGGATCGTCGGTCAGGCCGTCCTCAACCTCGGCGCAGTGGTCGGGGTGCTGCCGGTCACCGGTGTGCCGCTCCCGTTCGTCTCGTTCGGCGGGACCGCGCTGCTCTCGACGATGGTGGGCGCCGGCGTGTTGGTCACCGTCGCCCGCCAGGGACGGTCGTGACGTCGGGTCCGGTCTTTGCCCTCGTGACGGGCGGAGGTACCGGGGGCCACGTCACCCCTGCGCTCGCGATCGCCGATGCGCTCGTCACGCGCGGACACGAGCGGGACTCGATCCGGTTCGTCGGCGCGGCGCGCGGACTCGAGGCGAACGCCGTCCCCGACGCGGGATACGAGATCGAACTCCTCGCGCTCGACGGCATCCAACGGTCGGTCTCCCCGCGCGCCGTGCTCCGATCGGCCCGTGCGGTCGTTGCCTTCGTCGTGGCTTCGATCCGTTGCGTGGTCATGCTCGGACGGATGCGACCGGCGGTCGTGGTCGGCGTCGGCGGGTACGCGTCGGCACCGCTCGTGTTCGCAGCGCGACTCCGTCGCGTCCCGACGGTCGTCCACGAACAGAACGCGGTTCCTGGTCTGGTGAACCGTCTCGCGGTGCGCATCGGCGCCCGTCCCGCGGTGTCGTTCGCGGTAGCCGAGTGGCCGGAGGCCGTCGACACGGGGAACCCGGTACGCGAGGCCGTGCGGGCGGTCGTCCGCAGGCCGAGCACCCCACCGCTCGTGGCGATCTTCGGCGGGAGCCAGGGCGCCGGCCGCCTCAACGAGCTCGGTCTCGACCTCTACGACCGGTGGCGCGACCGTGACGACCTCGCGGTCCGCCACGTCGCCGGTCCGAGGAACTTCGCCGAGTGCACGACCCGACTCACCGCCCTGCGGCGGCCGAGCGACCGGTTGCGGTACGAGATCGTCGACTTCGAACGCGAGATGGCGGCGCTGTACGCCGCGGCCACGCTCGTCGTGTGCCGCTCGGGTGCCACCACGATCGCCGAGGTGAACGTGGTCGGTGTCCCTGCGGTCTACGTGCCGTGGTCGGGCGCGGCCCAGGACCAGCAGACCGCCAACGCGCAGGCGATGGTGCATCTGGGCGCAGCCGCGATGGTGCCCGACCGCGAGTGCGATCTCGCCCATGTCGCGCCCCTCGCCGAGGCGATCCTCGCCGATACCAACCGACGCAGCACGATGGCGGCCGCGGCGCACGCGGCCGGTCGTCCCGATGCCGGGGCCCGGATCGTCGATCTCATCGAGAGCAGCGTTCGTGGCTGACCCGCAACCGTCCCGCCTGGACCTGGGCTCGCCCCGGCGCCTCCACGTCGTGGGCGCGGGCGGTGCCGGCATGAGCGCGTACACCGCGATCCTCGCGGAGATGGGTCACACGGTGACCGGGTCGGATGTGCGGGAACACCCGCGTCTCGACCGGCTCCGGCTCCTCGGCGTGACCTGTTCGGTGCCGCAACGGGCCGAGAACCTGCCCGACGCACTCGATGCCGTCGTCGTGAGTTCCGCGGTTCCGGCGACCAACGTGGAGGTCGCGGCAGCGACGGCGCGGGGCGTACCGGTGCTCACACGGGCCGAGGCGCTCGCCGCGATCGTGGCGACCCGTCGCGGTATGGGCATCGCGGGGACCCACGGCAAGACCACGACCTCGTCGATGATCACGCTCATCATGCGTGCGGCCGGGATGCAGCCGAGTTTCCTCATCGGGAGTGAACTCAACGACGTCGGCGCGAACGAGGCCCTCGGCGACGGCGAGTGGCTCGTGGTCGAGGCGGACGAGAGCGACGGCACGTTCCTCGAACTCGGGCTCGAGGCCGCGCTGGTGACCAACGTCGACAACGACCACCTCTGGTTCTGGGGCGACATGGAACGGCTCCGTGCGGCCTTCGTGGACTACGTGATGCAGGTCGAGCGGCTCGCGGTGCTGTGCGCCGACGACCCGATGCTGGCCGAACTCGCCACCGAGAAGGCCGGCAGCGTCACCTACGGGTTCGCGGCGACCGCCCGCTACCGGGTCAGTGACTACAAGGGTGGGCCTGCGGGTTCGCGCTTCACGCTGAGTCGCGACGGTGTTGTCCTCGGGGAGGTGCAGCTGCCGATCATCGGACGTCACCACGCCCAGAACGCCGCGGGCGCGGCGGCGATGACGATGGAGCTCGGCTGCGACTTCGCCACGGTGCAGCGCGCGCTCGCCCGCTTCGGTGGTGTCGCCCGACGGTTCCAGCACCGGGGTGAGATCGACGGCGTGGCGATCGTCGACGACTACGCGTTGTTGCCACCCGAAGTCCGGGGGACCATCGGTGCCGCGCGCGAGGCCGGATACCGTCGGGTCATCGCGGTGTTCCAACCGTTCCGCTACGCGCGGACTGCGGTGATGTGGGCCGACTTCGCCGACGCGTTCGTCGGCGCGGACCAGGTGATCCTCACCGACGTCTGTGGGTTCCACGAGTCGCCGATCCCCGGGATCACCGGTGACCTGCTGGTGCGCGCCGTCCTCGACGCGCACCCGGACCAACGCGTTGCCTACTTCCCGCACCGGGCCGAACTCGCCGATCTGGTTCCGGCCTACGCCCGCCCGGGCGACGTGATCCTGACCCTCGGTGGGGGAGACATCACCACGCTCGGCGACGAGTTGCTCGCCCGCGCCGAACGCCGGAGCGCGCCCCCGATCGCACCCTCGCTCGCGTCGACCCCGACCGCGTCATGACGGGATCCGCCACCGATCGGCGCGAACTCGCGACCGTCGCCGCCGATTTGATCACGGCGGGGGTCGGCCAGGTCGAACAGGACGCACCGCTCGGTGCGCTCACCACGTGGCGCGTCGGCGGAACTGCTGCGGTGCTCGTGCGGGTGGACACGCTCGACGCGCTCGTTGCCGCCGCCCGGAGGATTCCGCGCACGGTGGCGACGCTGGTCCTCGGCCGGGGCTCCAACCTGCTCGTCGCGGATGCCGGCTTCGCGGGCGTGGTACTCGCGCTGGGCCCGGGCTTCGAGACGGTGGGGTTCGAGAACGGGGAGTTCGAGACGGGGGACCTCGAGAACCTGGTCACCGCGGGGGGAGCGACACCGCTCCCGGTCCTGGCCCGCCAGTGCGCGGCCTACGGGCGAGCCGGGCTCGGCTTCTACGTGGGAATCCCGGGCTCGGTCGGCGGCGCGGTGCGGATGAATGCCGGTGGCCACGGTCGCGAGACCGCAGAGGTGCTGGTGGACGCGACGATCGTCGATCTCGCCCCCGATGCCGAACCGAGGACGCACTCGGTGGACGCGCTCGAGCTCGGCTACCGGCACAGTGTCCTGGACGATCGTCAGGTCGTGGCGTCCGCACGGTTCCGCGTCAGCGCGGGCGACCCCGACGCCCTCAAGACCGAACTCGCGGACATCGTCCGCTGGCGCGCCGAACACCAGCCCGGCGGTGCCAACGCCGGCTCGGTCTTCCGCAACCCGCCGGGTGACTCCGCGGCACGACTCATCGACGTCGAGTGTGGGCTGCGTGGGTTCCGCCACGGTGGCGCGACCGTCTCGGAGAAGCACGCGAACTTCATCCAGGCCGATGCCGGCGCGGCGGCGGCCGATGTCCACCAGTTGATCGCGCTGGTGCGCGACCGTGTAGGGCAACGCACGGGTGTCGTGCTCCAGCCCGAGGTGCACCAAGTGGGCTTCGACGACCCGATCCCGGACGAATCCGGTGCGTGACCTGCCGATGTCCACCCCGAGGCTCCGATGAAGACGACCGACCCGCCGCTCCCGGAGACCGATGGCGCTCCGGTCACGCCCCTCCCCCGACGCGGGCTGGACCCGACCGACGGTGACGACATCGAGGTGTTCGACGTCGAGGTCGTTGACGACGAGGATCACGGCACCGAAGCTGACGAAGCTGGGTACCCGAGCGGAAATCCGGTTGGTCCGCTCGAGTCCGCCACGGTCGATCCCCGCATGCGCGATCGGTGGGTCACCGCCCGGCGCGCCGAAGGGCGGCGCCGGCTGCGGATCCTCGCCGGGGTGGTGGGCGTCCTCTCGATCCTCGGGATCGCGTACCTCATCGCGCAGTCGCCCCTCCTCGGCGCGGACACGATCACGGTCAAAGGTGCAACCAGCGCCACGCCGGACCAGATCCGTACGGCCGCCCGGATCGAGGACGGTGCGCCGTTGCTGTTCCTCAACACCGCTCGCGTGGCGCAGCGGGTCGAGGCCCTCCCTGCCGTGGCGCATGCGTCCGTGGAGACCGACCTACCGAACACCGTCGTCATCACCGTCACCGAACGAGTGCCGGTCGCCTTCACCCGGACCACGGGGGCCCTGCCGATTGCGGTGGTCGACGGGTCGGGACGGGTCATCCGCCTGGTTGCCGTTCCTCCGCCGGCGCTCCCCGAAGTGGTCGGGTCCGGGGGAGTGGTGACGCCCGGCCGCACCGTCGCCGGTGCTGCCGCGTACCGCGGGCTCGCGGCGCTGCCGGCGTCGCTCCGCCTCGTGGCCCGCACGCTCACCATCCGTGCAGGCATCGGTTCGCTGACGATCAGCGGTTCGCCGCCCGCGGCCGACACCGTCGTGTTCGGACCGATGACGGAGATGGCCCGCAAGGGGACCGCGGCGATGGCGGTCCTCGACGACCTGGTGGGCCACAACCAGCGTGTCGGGGTGCTCGATGTGACGGTTCCGGACGCGCCGGTGACCAAGGGGCACGCTCCGCTGCATCCGCGTGGCGGGGTGATTGGTCGGTGATTGTCCACCCGGGGCCCATAGAGTAGGGTCTCGACCATCACCAGAGGTT
>JBBQXR010000243.1:0-5625 GCA_038209455.1 Acidimicrobiia bacterium | reverse complement strand
GAACGGCGCCGACTTCGGTATCGCGAGCTACGACGACCTGCTCGCGCAGCTCGCACCCGCCACGTAACGAGTCCGCTCACCCATGGGCGCGGCACCCGACGGTGCGAGGCCGGCGAGGACCTCGGCCGTGGCCTTGGGCTTCTCGACGACGGACCTTCACGCCCGCTTCCTCCGCCACCGTCAGGTGCACGATCGCCGAACCCACGAACCCACGAACCGGTTAGAGGCTCGCGAGCACCTTTGCGAGCGCTTTGGGCTTCTTGAAGATCGCCTTGACGGTGCCCGCATAGCGGTAGCGGATGATCCCCGCCTCGTCGACGATGAACACCGAGCGCTTCACCGGGATCGCCTTGTTGCCCTTCACGCCGAACGCGTCCGCCACGACGAGGTCGACGTCGGCCAGCAGCGCGAACGGGAACTGTTCCTTCGCGATCCACTTCTCGTGACTGTCGACGTCTTGAGGTGAGATGCCGAGTACGACCGCACCGGCTTGCTCGAACTCCGCGATGTCGTCGCGGTACGAGCGCAGTTGGATCGTTCAGCCGGGGGTGAAGTCTCCGGGATAGAACGCGACGACGACCTTCTGGCCCCGCAGGTCCGACAACGTGTAATCGCGTCGCTCCGTCCCCGAGACTCCGGGGAGGGTGAAGTCGGGTGCCGGGTCCCCGACCTGAGCCGTCATATGCGGCGGACGATCTCGGCGAGTTGGCCGGGCTTGTCCCAGGTCATACCGAGCGACGTCACCTTCTTGTGGCGCAGGATGCCTTCGGCGTCGATCACGAACGTCGAACGTTTCACCGCGATCGGCCCGAAGCCTTTCACGCCGTACGCCTCGATGACCTTCTTGTCCGTGTCCGCGAGGAGCGGGAACGGGAACTCCTTCTTCGCAATCCACTTCTCGTGGGAGTCCACGTCCTGGGGCGAGATGCCGAGCAGCACGGCCTCGACGCCTTGGAACTCCTCGAACTGGTCACGGTACTGGCACATCTGCTTCGTGCACCCGGGCGTGAAGTCACCGGGGTAGAACGCGAGCACCACTTTCTTTCCCCGGAACTCGGACAGCGAGTAGTCACGACGCGTGTCCCCAGAGACACCGGGCAGCGTGAAATCGGGCGCCGGCTGACCAACTTCGGCGGTCATCGAATCCGCTCCTGCTCCTGCGGAGCGGGCCGCTCGGGCCCCGCACCCCACCCGGGGCAAGCATGCGATGTCATCGCGGTGCTCACGCCATCACCGCGTCGAGGACGTCGGCCGGGATGTCGAAGTTCGCGTAGACGTTCTGCACGTCGTCATGTTCCTCCAGTGCGTCGATGACGCGGAGTACTTGCTTGGCGCTGGCGGCGTCCTCGAGCGGCACCGTTTGCTGGGGCAACATCGTGGTGTCGGAGTTCTCGAACGTGATCCCGGCTTCCTCGATCGCCGCCCGCACCGCCGGAAGATCGTGGGCCGGTGTGACCACCTGCCACATGTCGCCGTGATCCTCGACGTCTTCGGCGCCGGCGTCGAGGACGACGTCCATGAGGGCGTCCTCGGTCGTCGCCGACGAGGCGATGAGGATCACGCCCTTGCGTTCGAACTGCCATGACACCGCGCCGGGCTCGGCGAGCGAGCCACCGTTGCGACTGAAGATGTTCTTCACCTCGGACCCGGTGCGGTTGCGGTTGTCGGTGAGCGTGTGGACCAACACCGCGACACCGTTGGGCGCGTAGCCCTCGTAGTTCACCTCTTCGTAGGTGACGCCTTCGAGCTCACCGATCCCGCGTTTGATCGCGCGCTCGATGTTGTCCTTGGGCATCGACGCGTCGCGCGCCTTCTGCACCATGGTGCGCAGCCCCGCGTTGGCGTCGGCGTCACCACCGCCTTGCCGTGCGGCGACCTCGATCTGGCGGGCGAGACGGGCGAAGACCTTGCCGCGCGCCGCGTCGGCCGCACCCTTCGCGTGCTTGATCGAATGCCACTTGGAATGGCCGGACATCTACGCAACCTCCTCGAGGAACCGCTCGTGCACGCGGGAGTCTCTCGCCAGTTCGGGATGGAACGTGGTGACCCAGACGCGACCTTCACGTGCGAGCACCGGACGCCCATTGTGCTCCGCCAGCACCTCCACCGCATCACCCACCCGTTCGATGGCCGGCGCGCGGATGAAGACACCCCGGAAAAGCGGGAGATCCAGGCCGGCAATGTCGAGGTCGGCCTCGAACGAATCGCGCTGACGGCCGTAGGCATTGCGGCGGGCGATGACGTCGATCGCGTCGAGCGGCTGCTGGTCGGGCCGACCGTCGAGCACCTCGTGGGCCAGCACGATCAACCCCGCGCAGGTTCCCAGCACTGGCAACCCATCGGCGATCGCGGCTCGGAGTGGCGCCCGCAACTCCGACGTCTCGAGGAGTCGGGTCATCGTCGTCGACTCCCCGCCCGGAATCACCAGCGCGTCCACATCGGCCAGCTGGTCGGGCGTTCGGACCTCGGTCACCGCGATGCCGAGCCCCGCCAGTGCCTCGCGGTGCTCGCGGAACGCGCCCTGGAGGGCGAGAACGCCGGCGTTCACCAGCCGCGGTCGGCGAACGTGACCTCGAGCGCGCCCATCTCGGCCCCGGGCATCGCCTTGCCGAGACCGCGAGACACCTTGGTGACGATCCCCGCGTCGGCGTAGTGGGTGGTCGCCTCGACGATCGCCTTCGCCATCACCTCGGGCTGCTCACTCTTGAAGATGCCGGATCCGACGAACACGGCCTGCGCCCCGAGTTGCATCACCAGCGCGGCGTCGGCGGGGGTGGCGATTCCGCCGGCGCAGAACATCGGCACCGGCA
This sequence comes from Acidimicrobiia bacterium, assembly GCA_038209455.1. Classification (GTDB taxonomy): domain Bacteria; phylum Actinomycetota; class Acidimicrobiia; order IMCC26256; family JAENVU01; genus JAENVU01. The sequence continues at coordinate 2,815 of JBBQXR010000243.1, read as the reverse complement.
GCTCGCCGCGGGCTGCGACCTCCTGGACGAGGTCGAGCGGCGCCCGCAGTTCCTTGGCCCAGCCGAAGAGTTCCTCGGGGGTGGCGGTCGTGAGGGCACGGATGTCGCCGAGGATCGACCGGAGGTGCCGGACGGCCTCGACGATGTTGCCGGTCCCGGCCTCACCCTTCGAGCGGATCATGCAGGCACCCTCACCGATGCGACGCAGCGCCTCACCGAGGTTGGTGGCGCCACACACGAACGGCACGGTGAAGGCCCACTTGTCGACGTGGTACGCCTCGTCCGCCGGAGTGAGGACCTCGGACTCGTCGATGTAGTCGACGCCGAGCGACTGGAGGACCTGGGCCTCGGCGAAGTGGCCGATCCGGCACTTGGCCATCACCGGGATCGTCACCGCGGCCTGGATGCCCTCGATCATCATCGGGTCCGACATGCGGGCGACGCCTCCGTCACGGCGGATGTCGGACGGGACGCGTTCCAGCGCCATGACCGCGGTGGCACCGGCGTCCTCGGCGATCTTCGCCTGCGCGGCGTCGACGACGTCCATGATGACGCCACCCCGCAACATCTCGGCCAAGCCGCGCTTCACTCGCGCCGTGCCGACCTCGGGACCCGCAGACTGAATATCGCTCATGCCGCCGATGCTACCGGTCATCCCACCGGATTCCGGAGCCGATTGACGCTCCGCGCTCTCGCCCCGTGTGCCTACGGCGTGCTGCTCGGCGGCGGGGTGACCCCGACCACGTCGATGGCGTAACTCACGTCGGGCAACTCGACCCAGGTCTGGCCCGCCGTCAGGAGGATCGGCTTGCCGTCGGCCCCCAAGAGCGCGATGCGATCGGTCTTGTTCGCCCGCGACCACGTGCCGTCGATCTCATGCCCGTTGGTGAAGACCTTGACCGGACCCCGGCCGACGAGCTGGGCCTCGGCGCCGATGTTCCCCAGGCCGGTCCCGCCGTACACGACGGGCAGTACCACCACGTTGCGGGGCGCGATCTGTGCGCCTGTCTTCACCACGAACGGTCCTGCCCGCGTGGAGCGCTTCCAGGTGCCCGACGCCGCGTCCCAGGTGTAGGTGGGCGCGAACTCCTGGTTGGAGAAGGCGATGTGGACCGATGTGACGTCGGTCCCCGGCGTGACGGCCTTCGCAGCGGCGTAATCGAACAGTGCGGGTGGCGGTACGGGCACGCCGCCCATTGTGAACAGTTGCGCCGGGCGGGCGTACAGGTTGTGGGGGGCCGAACGGCTGGAGTCTCGGAACATCGCGGTGCCCGCAGCGCTCTCGTCGATTCGCTTCACCGGCGCCTGCGAGATCCCGTCGACCGCGTACTTGGCACCGCCGGAGTACGCAAAGACGCCCCCGACCGGCCACACGATGAGCGGATCGGTGAGCCGGACCGACCGCACCGGGCCGACCACGTCCGGCTGCTCGGATTGGAACATCGCGAGGAACCGGGTGCCCTGCCCCTCGACCACCTCGTCCCACACGATATCGGCGTGGTCGATGCCGGTCTGGGGGCGGGCGAGCGAGCTGTCGTTGTCGATCTTGATCGAGACCACCGGACGGGTCTGTGCGCTGCCATCGGTGTCCGGCAGTCCGGTGAGCGGCGCGACCGGCGCCGCCTTCGTGGTCGTGGTGGTCTTCTCGACCGGCGGCTTGGCCTTGGCCTTCGAACCACCGCTGCTGCTGCAGGCGCCGAGCGCGAGCACGCCGACAACTCCGAGGACAACAACCCTTTTCACATTGCCTCCAGTGCGGCGATCCGCTCGGAGAGCGGCGGGTGGGTGTCGAACTTGCGGTTCAGCCAGTTGCTCTTCTTCGAACCGTCGGCTTCGGTCTTCTCGTCGCGTTCGAGCGGACTCTCGATCCACAGCTGGGCGGTCGCACGGGTGGCGTGGTGCACCACCGCCTGATCCCCCTGGAGCTTTTTCAACGCGGAGATCAACCCGGGTGGGTAGCGCGTGAGCTCCACTCCGGACACGTCGGCGAGCAGCTCCCGACGCCGGCTCATCGCGAACTGCATGAGCTGCGCGGCGAACGGAGCGAGGATCAGCAACGCGAAGGCCAGGATCACCAAGATGATGCCGAGCCCACCGCTGTCGTTGTTGTCCCGGCGACTCGAGCGGCCACCGAACCACATGAACCGCATCCCGAGGTCGGCCATGAGTGCGACCGCGCCGACTGCGGTCACCGCGATCGTCGACACGAGGATGTCGTAGTTGCGCACGTGGCTGAGCTCGTGGGCCAGGACACCTTCGAGTTCGACCCGGTTCATCACCTCGAGCAATCCAGTGGTGACCGCGAGTGCCGCGTGCTGCGGATTCCGGCCGGTGGCGAAGGCGTTGGGCGCCGGATCGTCCACCACGTAGAGGCGCGGTTTCGGCAACCCGGCGGCGATGCAGAGGCCCTCGACGAGGTTGTGATAGCGGGCGTATTCGGGGCCGTCGGCCGGACGGGCCCGACTCGCCGCCAGCGCGATCTTGTCGGACGCGAAGTACGAGGTCCACGCCATGGCGATCGCGATGACGATCGCGATCGGCACGATCGCGACCCCCGCCTTGAAGATGATGCCCAACGCGACTGCGACCGCCGCGATGAGCAACACGAAGGCCGCGAGCATCACGAAGGTGCGCCGCTTGTTGCGCGCAATCTGTTCGTACATTCCCACGGTGACGACGCTTTCGGAGTTCTAGAAGGAGACGGTGACCGGACCCTGTTCGCCGGGGTCACCCTCGAAGTACTCGCGCGCCGTGAAGTGGAACATGCCGGCGAAGATGTTGCCCGGGAAGGCCTGGATCTTGTTGTTGTAGCCCA
>JBBQXR010000242.1:0-5631 GCA_038209455.1 Acidimicrobiia bacterium | reverse complement strand
GGCGAGGGGGGACTTGAACCCCCACATCCTTTCGGACACAGGCACCTGAAGCCTGCGAGTCTGCCAATTACGCCACTCGCCCGAGTGAAGCGCCGAGGTTAGCTTGCGCCACCAAAGTGACCTCCGGTGCAGCGTCGGATGCGCCCCGTTCTGGCGAGGCCCGGGCTTTACACTCGAACCGATGGGAGTCCAGGGATTCGAGCGCCGGCTCGAGCGACTCGTGGAAGGCGCCTTCGGGAAGGCCTTTCGCAGCGGGCTCCAGCCTGTGGAGGTCGCACGACGACTGTTGCGGGAGATGGACTCGCACCGCACGCTCGGCGTCCGGGGCACCGTGGTCCCGAACGACTTCACCATCGTGCTCTGCACCGAAGACGCCCTGCGGTTCGACGATTACGCCGACGTCCTGGAGACCGAACTCGCCACCGAGGCCCGCGAGCACGCCCACGCGGAGGACTACCACTTCATCGGCCCGGTGGCCGTCCGGCTCGTCGAGGACCCGAATCTGCGCAAGGGCGACCTCGAGATCGAGGCGGCCCTCAAGGAGGGCGACGGCGGACGGGTGGGTGCCCTGGTGCTCACCGACGGTCAGCGGATCCCACTCACCGAGGCCATCTTCTCGATGGGCCGGCTGCCCGAGTGCGACCTCAAGATCGACGACGCCCTGGCGTCGCGCCGCCACTGCGAGATCCGACCCGAGCCCGACGGCTACCGGCTGGTCGACCTCGGCTCCCTCAACGGCACCACGGTCAACGGCAGCAAGATCAAGGAGCACGTACTGACCGACGGTGACCTGATCGGGGTCGCGGCGGTCGCCATCCGGTTCGAAGCGTCGTAGCGACGGAGCGGCACGTGCCCGAAGGTGTCCTCACGGTCCTGAAGTTCTGTTTCCTCGCGCTCGTCTACCTGTTCCTCTTCCGGATCGTGCGCACGGTCATATCGGAGCTGAAGCCGTCGAAGATCCCCGTCCCGGCCGCCGCACCCGCCGAAGCCGCCCTTGCGTCCACCGCACCGGCCGGCCGCCGCGGGCGTGGGAACGCCGCGTGGGAACTCGTGATCGTCGCCCCGCCCGAACGGGTCGGCGAGACGTTCATGGTGGACGACGAACTCACGGTGGGTCGGGGCGCCGGCTGCGCGGTCGTGCTCGTCGACGACACGTTCGTCTCCCAGGTGCACGCGCGTGTGTTCACCCGCGGCAGCGATCCGTACGTGGAGGATCTCGGGTCCACCAACGGCACGCTGCTGAACGGCGAGTCCCTCACCGAGCCGACCCGTCTGCGCCGCGGCGACCGGGTGCAGTTCGGTGAGACGATCATGGAACTCGTGAAGTGAGGATCGTCTCCGGCGCCGCGACCGATACCGGACGGGTACGCGACGGCAACGAAGACTCGTACCTCGTCGACCGTCGCCTGGCACTCTTCGCCGTCGCCGACGGCATGGGCGGGCATCGCGCGGGTGAAGTCGCGAGTGCGACCGCGCTCGAAGGGCTCCGGAACGCGGTCGAGGCGGGCACCGAGATCGGTGACGCGGTCGGTCGGGCCAACAGCGCGGTCTGGGACAAGGCGGCCGCCGACACGCAGCTCGCCGGGATGGGCACGACACTCACTGCGGCGTGGTCAGACGGCACCACCCTGACCGTCGCGCACGTGGGCGACTCGCGCGCGTACCTCCTGCGGGGCGAGACCCTGCAACGGGTGACCGTCGACCACAGCCTCGTGGAGGAACTGATCCGCGACGGACGACTCACCGAGGAGCAGGCCGCGGTCCACCCCCAACGCTCGATCATCACGCGCGCCCTCGGCATCGACTCGTCGGTCGCGGTCGACGTCTATTCCCTGGTGCTGCAAGCGAACGACCGGGTGATGATCTGTTCCGACGGTCTCACCTCGATGGTCCGCGCCGCGGGCATCACCGAGATCCTCCGGCGCGAATCCGACCCGACCGCCGCGGCCAACGCGCTCGTCGACGCGGCGAACGAGGCCGGTGGCGAGGACAACATCACCGTGGTGATCCTCGACGCGATCGCCGACGGCCGGGATCCGCTCCCGAGTTCGGTCGCGGCCGCGATCACCGCTCCATCCGCCGCACCGCCCGGTCCTGGGACCGACGGGGAATCACCGACCGAAGTCTTGGAGCCGGCGGTGGTGAGTGTCGTCACGACCAACACCAACGTCGACTCGGTGCCGGGACCGACCGCCGACCCCGAAGCCGATCGGTTCGCCGGCGCGTTGCCGCGTGACACCGCCAAGTACCGCGATCCCGCGCGGCGCCGGACCACGGGTCGCCGCGCCGGACGCGGGATCGGACGCGCGCTGCTCTTCGCGGTCCCGATCCTCATCATCGTGGGCGTCGCCATCGGCACCATCGGTTGGTACGCGAAGAACTCCTACTTCGTGGCGTACAAAGGCGGATACGTGACCGTCTACCGGGGCCGGCCCGGCGGTCTGCTCTTCTGGGACCCCGAGGTGGTGCGCACCACCAAACTGACGAAGGCCGACCTCAAGTCGATCCCGGCGGGCGACGTGGCGAAGAAGAAGGAGTTCTCGGACCTGGCGACTGCCAACCAGTACGTCACCCGCTCGAGGAAGCGCACGCCGACGTCCACGACCACTTCGAGCACGACGACGACCGTTCCGGCCACCACCGGGTCCACCACGACTCCGCCGAGCACGTGAGCGGTCGCCTCAGCCCGCTGGCGCACGCCCGCCGCACGCGAGAGTTGAGCCTCGGCGCGCTCGCGCTGCTCGTGACCGCGGGCGGGTACGTGCTGCTCGCGCTCTCGAAAGCACCGACCGTGCCCCCGCGCTTGTGGGGTTTCCTCGCCGCGATCGCCGCACTGTTCGTGTGCGCACACCTCGCGGTTCGCCGCTTCGCACCGCGCGCGGACCCGACGCTGTTGCCGCTCGCGGCCCTGCTGCTCGGTATCGGTTTCGTCACCATCTCGCGCCTCGACCTCAACGCCACGAAGTTCGACCCGGCCGTGGCGCCCGCGCAGTCGGTGTGGATCGCCGTCGGCATCGGCGCGTTCGTCCTGACGCTTTTCCTCGTCCGGCACGTACGGTCGCTCGCGCGCTACCGCTACACGTTCCTGCTCATCGGGGTCGCGGCCCTCCTCGTCCCCCTGGTTCCCGGCCTCGGCGTGGAGATCAACGGTGCGCGGCTCTGGGTCCGGCTCGGGGGCCTCACCTTCCAGCCCGGTGAGATCGCCAAGGTCCTCCTGGTGATCTTCTTCGCCGCGTACCTGGTGGAGAAGCGCGAGTTGCTCAGCTCCGGCAGCCGCCGGCTCGGCCGGCTCAACCTGCCGGACCCGAAACACCTCGGTCCGTTGCTTGTGCCGTGGGGGGTCGCGATCCTGATCATGGTGCAGCAGAAGGACCTCGGTTCGTCGCTGCTCTTCTTCGCGGTGTTCGTCGCGATGCTCTACATCGCGACGCTGCGGAGCGCGTACCTCCTCGCCGGTGCTGCACTGTTCGTCGGCGCAGTGGCGATCGCGTACCAGGCCTTCTCGCACGTGCAGGAGCGGGTCAGCGTGTGGATCAACCCGTGGGTCGACTCGCAGCACACCGGCTACCAACTCACCCAGAGCCTCTTCGCGTTCGGCAGTGGTGGTTTCGCCGGCAAGGGCATCGGGCTCGGCACCCCCAACGTGATCCCGGTGAACCGGTCCGACTTCATCTTCGCCGCCATCGGTGAGGAACTCGGCCTGATCGGCACCGTTGCGGTCATCGGCGCGTTCCTGCTGCTCGTCGGCAGCGCGTACCGGATCGCGTTGCAGGCCCGCCGCCCGTTCTCCCAGTTGTTCGCGGCCGGGCTCGCCACCATTCTCGGCGTGCAGACCTTCGTGATCGTCGGCGGCGTGACCCGCGTGATCCCGCTCACCGGAGTGACGCTTCCGTTCGTGTCGTACGGCGGTTCCTCACTCGTCGCGAACTTCGTCATTCTCGCGCTCCTCCTGCGCATCTCGGACGAGAGCGCGGAGGAGGCCGAACGCGAGGTCGCGAACCAGGCCCGACTCGTGGCGATCGAATCGGCGCACGCGTGAACATCGGTATCCGCCGCGTCGGTCTCGCGGTCACTGCGTTGCTCGTGGTGCTCATCGGCCAACTCACCTACCTCCAGGTGGTCGACGCCAAGTCGCTCGAACACGACCCGCGCAACGCGCGCGACTTCCTGAAGGATCTCCGCTCCCCACGCGGCACGATCGTGAGCGCCGACGACCAGATCATGGCGCAGTCGGTCCCGAGCCACGACGAGTACCGGCTCCAGCGCACCTACCCGCTCGGCGCACTGGTGTCCCAGATCGTCGGGTACCAGTCGATCGTCGTGGGCAACACCGGCCTCGAAAAGACCTACAACGCCGCGCTCGCGGGCCGCGGTCGCAAAGACGTGTTCCGCAACGCCATCGACTCGCTCCGCGGCAAGAAGCCGGTGGGCAACCTCACCACCTCCGTGCGCGTCGACGTGCAGCTCAAGGCGAAAGAGGCACTCGGCGAGCAGCGGGGTTCGGTCGTGGTGATCGAGCCCGCCACGGGCCGGATCGTGGCGATGTACTCGAACCCCACCTACGATCCGCAGCCGCTCGCCGGCCACGTGACCTCGAAGGTCCAGGCGTACTTCGACTTCATCAACAACGCGCCGGGCAACCCGTCGCTCCCGCATTCCTACCGTGAGATCTACCCGCCGGGGTCCACGTTCAAGGTGGTGACTGCGACCGCCGCGATCGACACCGGCCTTACGACCCTCGACCGCGTGTTCCCGACGCTGACCTTCCTCCCGATCCCGCAGGCCCCGAACAATCCGATCTTCAACTTCGGTCGCGAATCGTGTGGTGGTGACCTCATCCAGTCGTTCACCAACTCCTGCAACACGACGTTCGCCCAGTTGGGTCTCGAACTGGGCAACCAGTTCCCGCCGCACATGCAGCAGTTCGGCATCTACCGGCCGCCGCCGCTCGACATCGCGCCCGGCAGCGTCGCGAGTACCGGACCCGCCTTCAACAGCTTCGACCAGAACAAGCCGCGGTTCGCGCTCGCCGGCATCGGTCAGGGCGACGTCGCCACCACACCGCTCCAGATGGCGCTCGTCGCGGCGGGGATCGCGAACCACGGCGTGATCATGGAACCGCATGTCGGCCGCAACGTGCTCGACGGCGACGGCCGCGTGGTGAGCACCGTCCCGAACAAGCCCTGGACCACGGCGACCACTCCCGCGACCGCCGCGCAACTCACCCAGATGATGATCAACGTGGTCAAGAGCGGCACCGGAACCGCGGCCCAACTGCCGGGCATCACGGTGGCGGGCAAGACCGGCACCGCGCAGACGGCGGTCGGCGAGTTCCCGCACGCGTGGTTCGTGGCTTTTGCCCCGGCCGAGGCACCGAAGTACGCGATCGCGGTACTCGTCGAGCACGGTGGGAACCAGCAGGGTGACGCCACCGGTGGTCACCTCGCCGCCCCGATCGCCGCTCAGATACTCCGCTATCTCCTCATCGGTTGAACGGACCACCCATGACCCCGACTACCAAGACCGTCGCCCGAAATGGACCCCACTAGCGTGACCTCACCACATGCCTGATCCCACCGTGTACGCCGACCGCTACGAGATCCTGCGCGAGATCGCGCGGGGCGGCATGGC
>JBBQXR010000241.1:0-5673 GCA_038209455.1 Acidimicrobiia bacterium | reverse complement strand
GGGGGATGCCGGAGAGCTACCGGGCGAACTGGCCACCCCGTTGGCGGTGGTGCTGAACGAACTCATGCAGAACGCGGTGGATCACGCGTTCCCCCATGGCGAAGACGACGATTCGGTGCACGGGAGTGTCCAGGTCCGCCTCGAACGTCGGCCGGGCGTGGTGGATGTCGACGTGGTCGACGACGGCGTGGGGCTGGCGGAGGGGTTCACGCTCGGGTCCGGCCAAGGGCTCGGGATGTCGATCGTGCAAGCGTTGGTCACCGGTGAGCTGGGCGGGGAACTCGATGTGAGCCCGGGCGACGACGGCCACGGCACTCGGTTCCATATCCGGATCCCCTTGGCGACCGCGGCGGCCACCAAGGTCGTGGAGCCGTCCTAGCCCGTCTTCTGGTCGGCGAGCCAGGTCTTGCGGAGCTTGCGGCGTTCTTCTTCGGTGGTGCCGCCCCAGACGCCGGCTTCCTGATTGGTGGCGAGCGCGAACTCGAGACACTGTCCGTGGACCGGACAGACCTGGCAGATCTCCTTGGCGGCGTCGATCTGGTCGAGCGCGATGCCGGTGGCGCCGAGGGGGAAGAAGAGGTCGGAGTTCGAGTCCCGACACAGTGAGCGCGTCCGCCAGTCGTCGGCATCCCAGTCGTGTGTGCGAATCCAGGTCAGTGCCACAACGCGCCTTTCGTCGGGGTCCGGGTTGCCCCAGACCGGGTGTCCCCGGGCCGAGCCTCGAAGCCCCATGAACCTACGAGTGAACGAGAACGCGTTGCAAGGGGTCTGACCTGCCCTTTTGCAGACCGACTGCGAATACGCTCCTCCGATGACCCGGAGCACACCCTTGATCGTCGGCCATCGGGGGTCTCCCCGCTCGGAACGGGAGAACACGGTCGCCGCGTTCGCCGCCGCGCGTGCCGAGGGTGCCGACGGGGTGGAACTCGACGTGCACCTCGCCACCGACGGCGAGTTGGTCGTGTACCACGACGCCGAAATCGAGGATTGCGGGGTCCTGGCGGCGCACCCGAGCGACGAGATCCGAGCGGCGTTCCCGTGGCTGCCGACCCTGGCCGAGGTGCTCGACGAGTGCGCGGGCCTCCTCGTCAACATCGAGATCAAGAACTCACCGCCGGATGCGGATTTCGACCCCGAGGAAGGGGCCGCCGCAGCCGTGGTGGCGCTGCTCGACGCCCGTGACCATCGGGACGACGTGATCGTGTCGTCGTTCCATCTGCCGTCGATCGAACGGGTGCATGCGCTGGACACTTCGATCCCGACGGGATATCTCGCGGTGCTGCGGCCGCCGCCACTCGAGGCACTCGCGGTCGCCGTCGCCGGTGGCCACACCGCGATCCACCCGTTCTTCGGTGTGCTGGCGGACGAGGGCGCCGCGACGGTGGTCGACGCGGCGCACGCAGCGGGAATCGTCGTGAACACCTGGACGGTCAACGATCCGGACGAGATCGTGCGCCTCGCCGCCGCCGGAGTCGACGCGATCATCACCGACAGTCCCGCCGACGCGTGCCGGGCCCTCGGTCGGAGCTGACCCGATCCGAACGCTCCGGTCAGGCGCTCGACTGCGTGGCGCCGACCCAACTGGCGTAGAGCGAGGCGTACACGCCCCCGGCCGCAACCAGCTCGGCATGCGGGCCGTGTTCCACGATCCGGCCGGCGTCGAAGACGAGGACGAGGTCGGCGGCTTCGGCGGTGGAGAGACGGTGCGCCACGCTGACGGTCGTGGCACCGGCGGCCACGCGCAGGAGTGCGGTGGTGAGGGCGCGCTCGGTCTCGGGGTCGACCGCGCTGGTGGCCTCGTCGAGCACCAAGAGTCCGGGTTGCGCGATGTGGGCGCGGGCGAGCGCCACCAGTTGCCGTTCGCCGACCGAGAGTCCGTCGCCACGCTCGCCGACCACGGTGTCGAGGCCGAGTGGCATGCGGGCGAGCCAATCGTCGAGGCCCAGTTGGACGAAGACGTGCTCGATGTCGCGATCGGTGGCGGCGAGTCGCCCGACGCGTACGTTCTCGCGGATCGTGTCGTCGAAGAGGAAGCCGTCCTGGGGGACCAGGCGGATCCGGGTGCGGCGCACGTCGCCCCGCACCCGGCGGAGGTCCTCGCCGCCGATCTCGATCGTGCCGGCAGAGGGGTCGGCCAGTCGGCACAGCAGGGACGCAAACGTCGTCTTGCCCGAGCCGGTCTCGCCTACGACCGCCACGTTCGTGCCGGCGGGGATCTCGATGCACACGTCGGTGAGCACCTGGGGCCCGGTGCGGTAGCTGAAGTCGAGGTGATCGACGCGGATCGTGAGCGGACCGCTCGGTAGCCCGACACCGTCAGGGTCGTCGGCCACGTCGATGGGGATGTCGAGCACGTCGAGCACCTTGCGCCAGCCGGCGATCGCGGTCTGGGTCTGGTCGATGATCTCGCTGATCTCCGCGATGGGGAAGAGGAGCAGGTTCATCAGAAACGCAAAGGCCACGACGGTCCCGAGGTTCAGGCCGAGTTCCACTCCGGAGAACGCCGCGATGGCGACGACGGCCGCGAGCGCGAGCGATCCGAACATGTCGCCGACCGGGAACATCAGCGCGAAGTAGCGGCCGGCCTCGCGGTGGGCGAGGTAGAGCCGCTGGATGCGATCGTGCAATCGGGCCCGGGCCCGGTCCTCGAGTCCGTAGGCCCGGACGGCGGCGGCGCCGGTGATCGCCTCGGAGAACTCGCCGAGCATGTCACCGGTGCGCACCCGGACCTTGTCGTACGCGATGAGCTGACGCCGTTGGAGGAACCGGAGGATCGGGATCACGGGGAGGAAGGCCACGATCGTGATGAGCGTGAGCTGCCACGAGTAGATCGCCATCACCACGAGCGTGCCGAACACCAAGGCCGTGTTGACCACCCAGCTGACCGCGCCCCAGTTGACGAAGTGGGCGAGGGTCTCGATGTCGCTCGTGACCCGGGCGACGAGCACGCCCCGTTTGGTCTCGTTCTGCTCGGCGACGCTGAGCCGGTGGATGTGCTCGAACACGCGGACCCGCAGCGCGAACAGTGCACCCTCGGCGGTGCGGATCAGCCGCAGGTACGTGATGCGGGAGAGCACCGTGAGCACCATCACGCCGACGGCCGTGAGCGCGCACGCCGTGAGCACGAACCCGGCCTGGAATCCCTGCTTGTGCAGCACGCCCTTGTCGAGCACCTGCTGGATCGCGACCGGGATGAGCAGCTTGCCCGCGGCGACGACCACCGCGAAGGCGAGCGACACCTTCACTCCCTCGCGTACCTCGGGCATGACGGCGATGCCGCGTCGCAGGACCGAGAACGCGCCGGTCGGCTCGGCGTCCTCTTCGCGGTCGTCGTCGTCGAACTCCGAGCGTGCGGGCTCGCGGTGCGCGTGGCTCCGGTCGACGAGTTCGTCGAGTGAGCTGTCGTGCGCGGTCTCGGCCAGCGCGTCCAGCGCGGCGTCGTGTTCGCTCGCGGTGGTCATGCCGCTCCGTCCGCATCGAGATCGGGCTCGTCGTCATCGACGTCGACCGCGTCGTACGCCGTGAGCATCGCGACGTAATCGGGATCCGAGGCCAGGAGTTCGGCGTGGGTACCGGCGGAGACGATCCGGCCGCCCTCCATGCGCAGGATGCGGTCGGCGAGTTCCACCGTCGACCGGCGGTGCGCGACCACCAGCGTGGTCATCTGCAACTCGGTGCGGAGCGCATTGAGGATGCGGGCCTCGACCCGTGGGTCGATGGCCGAGGTCGCATCGTCGAGCACCAGGAACTGCGGGCGGCGGGCCAGTGCTCGTGCCAACGCAAGCCGTTGGCGTTGCCCGCCGGAGAGGGTGACCCCGCGCTCGCCGAGGATCGTGTCCACGCCCTCGGGGAGCGACGCGACGAAGCGGGCCGCCTGGGCCACGGCCAGTGCCGATTCGAGGCGGTCGGTGCCGTGCTCGGTCCCGACCAGCACGTTCTCGGTCACCGTGTCGGCGAAGACGAACGACTCCTGGAAGACCAGCGCGAGGAGGTCACGGCGCGCCTCGCGCTGGAGGCGGTCGGGCGCGAGGCCGTGGACACGGATCGTGCCGGCGGTCGGGGCATCGAGGCCGACGAGGAGTTCGCAGAGGGTGCTCTTCCCGCAACCGGTCGGGCCGACGAGGGCGACGATCTCGCCGGGGGCGATGGCGAGGTCGATGCCATCGAGCACGAGTTCGCCGGTGGGGTACGCGAACTGGACGCCGGTGGCGACCACCTCGGCCGGAGTGTCCGGTGGTGACGCGTGGTCGTGGGGAGGTTCGGCGTGGGGTGCAGCGAGGAGGCGGTCGAGTCGCTCGGTGGCCACCACCGCGCGCGGCATCTCCTCCAGGAGGAATCCGACCACACGCATCGGGAACGCGAGCAGGGTGAACAGCGCCATCGCCTGCACCACGTCACCGGGCGAGATCACGCCCTCGGAGATCCGCCAACTCCCGACGGCGAGAATCGCGACGATGCCGAGGTTGGGGAGCGCGTCGAGCGCGGGTTCGAAGAACGCGCGCAGGCGGCCGACCTCGATCCGTTCGCGGCGCAGTTCGTCGGCCGCGACCGACAGGCGGGCGATCTCGTGGTCCTCGAGTCCGAGCGACTTCACCGCGAGCGCGCCGTCGAAGCTCTCGTGGGCGATGCTCGACACTTCGCCCACGTGGGCCTGCACTGCGGCCGCCGGGCGCTCGACGCGTCGGGTGTAGTACCGGTTCAGGAGCGCCATCGTGGGGAAGAGGACCACGCCGACGAGCGCGAGGATCGGGTCCACGGCCACGAGCGCGATCACCGAGAAGATGATGAGGATCAGCAGTCCGGTCGAGAACGGGAGCGGGTTCACGACCTCGGTCGCGGCGAGGACGTCGGAGTCCGCGTGGGCGAGCATCGTGCCGGTGGATGCGCTGCGGTGGAACTCGAGCGGGACCGCGAGGAAATGGTCGGCGACCGTCCGGCGTAGCCACGCCTGCCCGAGCCAGGTGGTCTTGCCGGCGAAGTAGCGCCGCGTCACGGTGCCGATGGCGCGCATGGTGGCCACCACCATGATGAGCGCCACCCAGGTCCAGGTGGTGCCGCTGTCCACCCCGGCCTTGGAGAACCCGGGTGTGAGCACCTTGTCGGTGACCTTCCCGAGGACGAGGGTGCCGAGCACCGACGCGCCCGCGTACACGACCGCCCCGCCGATCGCGATCGAGAACGGGACCGGGTTGAGCCGCACGAACCGGGCGAGGACCTTGAGGCCGCGCCGGATCGCGTGACGTGGCGGACCTTCGTCGCCAACCTGCTCGTCGGCCGTCTCGTCGGCGATGAGTTGGTCGGGCAGCGCCGCCGTCATGGCACCACCATCGTGAGCGCGTCGGGGACGTACCCGATGTCGAGGCGGCGGACGTTGCCGAGGTAGTCGCCGTCGACCTGGTACGGGAACGGCTCGTCGCTGGTGATGGTGGCTGCGGTGACGTCGTCGCGCTGGACGACATCACGTTGACGGTGGAGCAGCTTGGGCGAGAACAGGGCGCGGGCAGTGATGCTCAGGATGCGCGGCGTGTGGCGCGCCTTGACGACCGTGAAGCTGAGTGGGCTGGCGAGGTTGGCGGCGGGCGCGACGGTCACGGGGCGCTGTCCGAGGTAGGTATACGGGCTGGTCTTCGAGATGATCAGGAAGGTGGCGCCTTCCACCCGCTCGCCGTCGGC
>JBBQXR010000240.1:0-5690 GCA_038209455.1 Acidimicrobiia bacterium | reverse complement strand
ACCGACGCAGTGGGGATTCCGTCGACCGACACGACGTCCTCGTCGAACACAACGCCGGTGAGTTCGTGCACCAACAAACCGTCATGGTGCGATCGCCGCCACCTCGGACAGGTGATCTCGGGTGTGATCCGATCGGCGCCCGGCAGACCGTGGAGCGCCGCGGCAGCCCGGTGCGAAGCGAACGATCGGAACCCACCGGCCCAACAGGCAGCGAGTAACTCGCCACGCCATGTCGGTGGTGCCGCCGCGAATCGATAGGTATCGCCGAACAGCGGTACGAGCTCTCCCCGGCTCCGCGCTCGGTCGATCTGGCGACCTGACACACCGAGCATGCGCGCGTGTTCGAGGCGAAAGACCCCATAATGGCGTGCGGCAAACTCCGCAAGAAGGTTCATTCCGGGTATTCAACCCACGAGGTGTGACATCGCGACCAACTTGCGTCACTTCTCCACCGTCTGGGTGGAGAAGTGACGCAAGTTGAGGGTCAGAGGGTGCGGAGGCGGGTGACGGCTTCCTCGAGAACGTCGCGGCGTTTGCAGAAGGTGAAGCGGACGAGGCTCGCGCCGGCTTGCTTGTCGTCGTAGAAGACCACGTTCGGGATCGCGACGACGCCACATCGTTCGGGGAGTGACCGGCAGAACGCGAGTCCGTCGGAGGTGCCGAGCGGCCGGATGTCGACGGTGACGAAGTAGGTCCCGCACGGGCGGAACACCTCGAAGCCGGCCGCATGCAAACCGTCGATCAACAGATCGCGACGGGCGCCGAGATCGGCCGCGAACTCGCGGTAGAACGCGTCGGGGAGGTCGAGTCCTGCGGCGACCGCGTACTGGAACGGCGTCCCCGTCGCGTACGTGAGGAACTGCTTGGCGGTGCGCACCGCGGCGACCAGTTCCGGCGGCGCGCACACCCAACCGATCTTCCAGCCCGTGTACGAGAACGTCTTCCCGGCCGACGAGATCACCACCGTGCGGTCGCGCATCCCCGGCAACGTGGCGAGCGGAACGTGCTCGGCGTTGTCGTACACCAGGTGCTCGTAGACCTCGTCGGTGATCGCGATGAGGTCGTGCTCGACGCACAGGGCTGCGATGAGCGCAAGCTCCTCTGCGTCGAAGACCTTGCCCGTCGGGTTGTGCGGGGAGTTCAGCAGGATCGCCCGGGTCTGCGGCGTGATGGCGTGGCGGAGTTCGTCGGGATCGAACGCGTAGTCGGGGGTCCGCAACGTGACGACGCGCCGGGTGGCGCCGGCCATCGCAACGCACGCGGCGTAGGAGTCGTAGTACGGCTCGAACATCACGACCTCGTCACCCGGCTCGCACAACGAGACGAGCGCCGCCGCAATCGCCTCGGTCGCGCCGGTGGTGACGAGTACCTCGGTGTCGGCGTCATAGTCGAGTCCGTACCAGTGGCGCTGGTGAGCCGCGATGCCATGACGTAACTCGGGAATGCCGATGCCCGGCGGGTACTGGTTGTGACCGGCCCGGATCGCGGCGACCGCGGCGTCGGCGATCTCGACTGGCCCGTCGGTGTCGGGGAATCCTTGCCCGAGGTTCACCGCGTCCGTGGCGAGGGCGAGCGCCGACATCTCCGCGAAGATCGTCGTCCCGAAGCCGTGGAGCCGGTCGCTCAGGTACGGCCGCCGCATCAGGCCGGGACCGTGGACCCACGCATCTGTCGGAACGCTATTCGTAGCAGGCGCCAACCGAAGGTGAGCAGGTTCAACATCCCGAACGCGACGAGCGTGAACACGCTGTACATCACCCGCCCGGTGGTCGTCCGCAACGGACCGCCGACGAGCACCATGATCGCGACGGTGACGACGAGCCGGAGCGGCCACCGATCGGTCGCCGTGTAGAGACGCGTGATCAGCGCGCCGACGATCAGCCCGATCGCGAGTGGCCACCACACGTTGAAGAACCATCCGATGCCGCGATGCACACCGTGGTTCTCCTTCCCGAGCGCCACGAACACCACGATGCACACGAGATCCGCGACCCATACGATCCCGGCTGCCGGGGTGAGCGAGAACCGCGACGTCGACCGGACCGGCACCGGCGCAGCAGACTCGGTGGGCGCCGTCATCCGACACCGCCGACAACGACCTTGGCCGGGTATTTGCCGAAGCTCCGGAAGTGTTGACCCAGGCCCGCGGTGAACGCGTCGAGGTACGGGATCTTGCGGATCATGTAGGAGTGCTGCTCCTTCGGGTCCAGGTAAAGGTTGTACAGCCGCGAGTACGTGTACTTCTGCGTGACGCCACTGAAGCCGCCGGAGTTCTGGAGGTCGCGGTCATCGTCAGAAGTAGACGCCAACATCATCTTGTATTCACCGCAGCGCACCGCCGAGAACGTGTTGCCGAGCCAGTAGTACAGGTACTTACGGTTCGACTCCGCCTGCTCGCCGAGCAGGAACGACGTCTGGTCCACGCCGTCGATGTACCGGTCGTCGGGAGTGGCGTCGGTCGCGCCGGCGAAGCGCAGCAGCGTGGGGAACCAGTCGAGGAGCGAGAAGATGCCGTCGGTGGCCTGGCCCGGCTCGACCATGCCCCGCCAGTAGACGACGCCCGGCACGCGCTGCCCACCCTCCCAGGTACTGCCCTTCGCCGACCGGAACGGCGAGTACGCGCTGTCGGGCCAGGTCTCCATCTCGGGTCCGTTGTCGGACGTGATGAAGATGATCGTGTCGTCGAGTTGCCCGGTGTCCTCGAGCGTCTGCACGAGGCGCCCCACGATGTCGTCGAGTTCGACGATGGAGTCCTTGTACGGATGCTTCGCCGGTGACTTCCCGAGGAAGTCGGGATGTGGGTAGTTGTCGAAGTGAGTCCCGCGGGTGCAGTGGTAGAGGAACCACGGTGCATCGTCACCGGCCATACGCTCGATGAACGCCTGCGAGTACTTGCACCACATGTCGTCGAGCAGCGCGAGGACCGGGATCGTGACCTCCTCGACCTCTTCGATCTCGCCACCCTTCTCGGCGTGCACGAAGCACTTGCTGAAGGGTTGGTTCTCGATCCACTTCGTGCGTTCCTCGGAGTACACGATCTCCGGGAAGAAGTAGGGGTCGCGCCACTCGGTGTACATGTCGGAGACCGAAAGGAACCCGTAGAAGTCGTCGAACCCGACGTTCTGGGGCTGCGACTCGCGGTTCTCACCCATGTGCCACTTCCCGACGGCCTGGGTCACGTACCCGGCGTCGGCGAGCAGCTGGGCGACGGTGACCTCACCCTGGAGTCCACCGGCCTCGCCGTACATCGGTGGCCGCATGAGCCCGTGCCGCATCGGAAGCCGGCCCGTCATCAGGCTGGCGCGCGACGGCGTGCAACTGGGCTCCGAATAGCAACTCGTGAGGAGCTTGCCCTCGCGCGCGAGGCGGTCGATGGTGGGGGTCGGAGCGCCGACGGCCACTCCCCCGCCGTAGCAACCGAAGTCACCCCAGCCGACGTCGTCGAACACGATGAGCGCGACGTTCGGGCGCCGCGTGCGCGCCGCGAGCTTCGCCGCGGCTGCGGCCTCCGCCGCGGGAAAGACGAAGTGCGGTTCGAGGTGCTGCGCGTCCTGGACCGTCGTCGCCGTGATCGGATCGTGAGCCATGACCGCATCGTCGCGCACCGCTCGCTTCTCCGTTCCACTTTGCGTCGCAAACCCGCGATAGTCGCGGGTTTGCGACGCAAAGTCGGGAGTAGGTCAGGTCCGGGGCGGGCGGTCGACGAGGATGGTGCGCAGGTCGACGGGGCGGCCGGTGGTCTCGTCGACGACGACCGGACGCACGACATCACCGGTCTCGCGGTCCTTCAGGACGACGGGCGGACCGTCACCCTCGGGCCAGAGCCAGTCGGATCCCCACCGCCACATCGCGGCGAGGACCGGCCAGAACTCCCGCCCCTTGTCGGTGAGACGGTATTCGTAACGCGGCGGACGGGCTTCGTACTCGACCTTCGTGATCATCTCCTCCGCAACCAACCGCTCGAGCCGCTGCGCGAGCACTGCGCGCGGGATACGCAGCGACGCCTGGATCGCGTCGAAGCGGCGCCGACCGAAGTAGAGCTCACGCATCACGAGTGGTGTCCACCAGTCGCCGATGAGGTCCGTCGCGCGAGCGATCGGACACGGCCAATCGTCGAACCGTGTGCGTTTCACGTGAGGGCCTCGACGCGAGCGCGGACCGTTTTGTGGTGTGGGGTGAGCGCGAGCCAATCGCGGTCGTCGGCCGCGGTGAGTTCATTGGGTGCGATGCCGTGGACACGATCCACGCCGTCGTCATCCGGGTAGCTGAGGCCGCGACCGTTGGGCAGCGTCACGTGACCGTCGCGCAGCGTGTCGGTGACCTCGACGACGGTCTCGGCGCGACCGCGCTTGGTCTCCACCACTACCCCGTCGCCGTCCGCGACACCGATGCGGGCCGCGTCGCCCGGACTCATACGTAACGCGCCCGCCCGGTCGCTCTTCATCCAGGTCGGGTCCCGGAAGATGGTGTTGGCGGTGGACGACCGCCGCTCACCGGCCGAGAGCACGAACGGGAACCTGTCGTCGCGGTCAGGGCCGTCCGCCGGGAGTTCGGCGAACTCTGCGAGCAAGTCGGGGATCACGAGGTTGATGCGCCCGTCGGCGGTGTCCATCCGGTTCCAGGTCTCGCCGTACTCGTCGACCGAGAACGTGACCGCGCTCGGTCCGGCGAGGATGGCGTCGAACAGCGCATTACCGTCGGCAAATCCTGCCCGCCGCACCGAATCCGGGAAGGCCACGAAACACGTCTGCGCGAGTCCCCATACTGCGGCCGCACCTCCCATTCCGTCACCGAGCACGGGTCCGAGCGTCTCGTAGAGCACCAGCGCGGCATGCGGCGCGAGCTGCGGTTGCTCGACCATCGCGGTCAGGAACGCGTTCGCGTAGGCGTCGAGCCCGTCCGCAGCTGCGGCGTGAAGCGCGACGAGGTCGTCGTCGGTGTACCCGCCGAGCGCGCGCACCAGCCGCCGGTGGATCTCGGGCTCGGGCAACGTGCCGGCGAGCGGTTCGAAGACGGGCCGACGGAGATGGAAGACGTTCTCGGGGAACTCCAACGTGAAGAACGTGGCCTCCCACTTCTCGAACTGGCTCGCGGCGGGGAGCACGTAACTCGCACACCGGGCGGTCTCGGTCATCGCGACATCGACCACCAGCGAGAACTCGAGCGCGGCCATCGCGTCTCGCATGCGTTGGCTGTCGGGCATCGAGTGCACCGGATTGCCGCTCTCGACGATCATCGCCCGGAACCGGTCGGGGTGGTCACCGAGGATCTCTTCGGGAATTGCGGCGCCGGGGATCAGACCGGTGATGATGCGATGACCCCCGACGGGTGACCGGCGATCGCCTCCGCCCTTCCCACCCCCACCCAAACTCGCGAACCGTGAGTGGATGTTCATCCCGCCGCGGATACCGAAGTTCCCGGTCACGATGTAGAGCAACTTCTCGAGGTACGAGTTCAGGGTGCTGTGGACGGCCTGCTGGATGCCGAGGTCCTCAAAGATCGAGACACTCCCGGCCGCCGCGATCCGGCGCGCCACCGCACGAACCAGGTCGTCGTCAACACCCGCGATCTCACACCAGCGAGCGATGTCGACGATCCCGAGCGCAGCCGTGAGTTCGTCGAAGCCGTTGGCGTGCTCGGTGAGGTACGCGGTGTCAACCAGTTCCTCGTCGACCATGACCTTGAGGAGG
>JBBQXR010000239.1:0-5713 GCA_038209455.1 Acidimicrobiia bacterium | reverse complement strand
TGAAGAACTGGAAGACGATCCCGATGTGGTGACGGCGCATGATCGCCAGTTCGTCCTCGCTCTTGCCGACGAGGGATTGCCCTGCGAGCGCGAGCTCGCCGTCGGTGGGAGAGTCGAGCCCGGCGACGAGGTTGAGCAGCGTCGACTTGCCGCAACCCGACGGTCCCATGACAGCGACGAACTCGCCCTTGCTCATCTCGAAGTCGACACCACGCAGGGCGCGGACCGGCGCGCCCTCGGCCTCGAAGTTCTTCCGCAATCCGCGTGCGTGCACGACGGTTGTCGCAACGGGGTCGGCATGCGTCGGGTCCGTGACGGCCTCGGCGGTGGTCTCACTCATGACTACTTGCCTCCGGGGATGCTTGTCGCGACGGTGACGTCGATGCGGAAGGTGCAGACGGGAGTCTGACGACCTTTCACGAGCTGCGCGCCCATGGTTTCGTGGTGGGGGACCTCGTCGAGGTCGGCGAGGGTGGACTCGGCGATGACGATGCACCCTGCCGGCCGGGCCAGGTCCTGGAGACGCTGCGCGAGGTTCACGGTGTCCCCGACGAGCGTGTACTCCAGGCGCTCCTCCGACCCGAGCATGGCGGCGGCCACCGGTCCGGTGGAGATGCCGATGCCGAGCCCGAACGCGGGGAGACCGCGCCCGCTCCATTCCTCGTCGAGGTCGCGTTGGGCCTCGAGCATTGCGATCGCGGTGTCGACGGCGTGCTGGGCGTGATGTGCGTGCGGGAGTGGCGCACCGAAGCAGGCCATCACCGCGTCGCCGATGAACTGCATGACCGTGCCGTCACGGTCGAGGATCGCCTTGTTCATGCGGGCGCGATGCTCGTTGAGCTGCCCGGCGAGCGCGCTCGGGTCGGACTGCTCCGCGATCCCGGAGTAGCCGCGCACATCCGACATGAGCACGGTGACGGTGAGCTCCTCGGTCTCGCCGATCTTGCCCCCGCCGGCCCGGACCTTGTCGGCGACGCCGGTGGGGAGGAGCCGGCTGAGCGTCTCGCCCTGCTCCTCCCGGTCGACGATCGCCTGGTGCAGGAGCCGGAGCCGACGCAACGCGCCGGATCCCCCTGTCCGGGCTTCCTTGGACAGCGTGACAAAGAGTTGCTCGACGGCCTGCGCGATCGCGGCCGGGGTCGTCTGCTCCGCGATGGCGATCGCCTTGATCGGCCGTCCCTCGGCCACGTACTTGAGGAGGCGCTCTTGCTCCGCGCTCAGCCCACCCGTGCTCGAGACCGGTGAGACGATCGCCTCGACGATGGTGGGGTCGAGCACCGAACCGCCGGCCGCAACCTCGCGCACCGTGCGGGCGAGCTGATTGCCCTCCGCGATCCGGTCCTTGAGCAGATAGGCGTACCCGGCGGCGCCGTCGGAGAGGAGGGCCACTGCGTACTCGGGGTCGTCGTACTGCGACAGGACGACGATGCCGGTTCCGGGATGGCGTCGGCGCAGCTCCTTCGCGGCGTCGATACCCTCCTGTTGGAAGGTCGGCGGCATGCGGATGTCGGTGACGAGCACCTGGGGTGCAGTCTCGATCGCGCCGGCGAGCAGTTCGTCGTAGTCGCCGGCGACGCCGACGATCTCGAGATCCGGTTCCATCGAGAGGAGCGCGCGCACGCCCTCTCGAACGATGACGTTGTCGTCGGCCAGGAAAACGGTGATGCCCACGCAGTGAGCATCACCGCTCACTGCGTTCCCGGCAAGGTGGTTCCCGCCCGCATCGGTGGTGGGGCTGCCACCCCCGACAATGTCGGGCTGGCTCCCTTCCACCACTGACCGGTCCACCGTACGGTCGATCGACCCTCGGTTGAAGGAGCGGTCATGCGCATTGCGTCATCCACCACCTCGATCTCTTGGATCCCGTCGGAGGCGGTCACCGGCCTCAACAAGGGGATCTTCGAATCGGGGTTCACGCACTACGACGACCCGCCGCCGGATCACATCGTCGATATCGACGCGCTCCGCGATGCCGACGGTTTCCGGTTCGCGAACCACTTGGCGGTCTGGATCGAGGTCGAGGACGGTCGTATCGTCGCGTGTGGACGGAAGGGCGGCGGGATGATGGGCGCCACCACCGTGCAGCTCGGAAAGAAATCGGCGACGTTCGAAGCCGTCGCCCTCGATGATCTGCATCCGGAAATGGAGCGCGACGCGACGAGTGTGCGCTTCGTGCAGACGGCCGGCGGCCGAACCGCGTTGCCGGCACCGCGACGGGTAAATCGGCCGCCGTTCGTGCAGTTCCGAGCCCCGACCGTGTGGACGACGCTCGCCCTGACCGTCCACGCCGATGGCCGCGTCGACCCCGAGGTGGTGGGCGCGAGCAAGTTTCCTCGGCACTGGATCTACGACGAGGAGTTGCAGCTGACCGAGAAGATCGGCGTGGCCGATTTCAAGGGTTGGTACCGCCGCTCGCACGGCAAGCGCACGCCGTGGGGTAACGAGGACTCACCGGCACTGGTGACCGCAGTGGAAACCGCCCTCGAGCGCCAGCTCTCCACCACCATCATGCGCGGGGGCGCGGCACCCGAGGTCCGCAAGATCAAGGCCGGCGCCATCCTGGTCCGCCAGGGCGACCCGGGCGACGAGTTGTTCCTCGTGCTCGACGGCGTGCTCCAGGTCGATGTCGACGGTAAGCCGGTTGCGGAGCTCGGCCCGGGTGCCGTCCTCGGTGAGCGGGCCATTCTCGAAGGCGGTGCCCGCACCTCCACGCTGCGAGCGGCGACCAAGTGTCGCGTCGCAGCGGTTCCCGCTGACCGTATCGACCGCGACGCGTTGGAGGAGCTCCGGGGCGGTCATCGTCGCGAGGATCGTATCGGCTGAGCTGGAGTTGCTCAGCGCAACTCGTTGCAGACCACCGCCCGAACGTCAGACCGTCCCATGGTGACGGGACTACCCGAGCGCCGACGGTGAGGAGCGCTTCGTCGCCACGTTCGTCGGCGCCTGGGTCAAAGTGATGAACCTCGACCGCTTCGACCTCGGCTGAACGCCTAAGCCGTAGGGGCGCTGTTGCGTTTGGCGGAGGGCCGCGGTCGACGGTGAGGCTGGCGGGATGATGTCTCGTCGCCGGTGTCCGGTACCTGCTGTTTCGAGTTCGGCATTCAAGGGTTTCCGGTATCCGCCGGAGGTGATCGTGCTGGCGGTCCGCTGATACTTGCGGTATGGCCTCTCGTATCGCGATGTCGAGGAACTATTGGTCGAGCGTGGTGTCGAGGTCGATCACGTCACGGTGTTCCGCTGGGTGCAACGTTTCACGCCGCTCCTCGTCGACGCGGCGCGACCGTGCCGTCACGCGGTCGGGAATCGCTGGTTCGCGGACGAGACGTATGTGAAGGTCGCCGGGCGGTGGCGGTTCATCTACCGGGCGGTAGACCAGTACGGGCAGATCATCGATGTGTACGTCTCCGCGAAGCGCGACACGAGAGCTGCCCGCCGGTTCTTTGCAACGGCGATCCGTGCGCACGGTGAACCGGTCGAGATCGTGACCGATCGCGCCGCTCCGCTTGGGGTGGTGATCGATGAACTCCTGCCGGGCGCGTTCCATAACCGGGGGCAGCCCGCGAACAATCGGATCGAGAACGATCATGGCCGGCTCAAAGCACGGCTCCGTCCGATGCGCGGTCTGAAACGCGATCGGACTGCGAGCACGATCATTCGTGGGCACGCGTTGATGCAGAACATTCGGCGCGGCCACTACGAGCTGGGTGTCGACACGCGGGTGCATCGTCGCGTTTCGGACGCCTTCACCGAACTGGCGCGGACGATCTGACCCGAGGAGAGCGCGGACCGGTTCCCACACGACCCGGTCCGAGTCAACGCAACAGCGCCGCTCCGGCCTCCTTGGGGCATATCGGGATACCGCCACGCAGGGTGGTAGGCCGGATGCCGGCGGGGATCTGATCGTTCTATGATTCCCGGCCTGCCAGAAAGGTCCGGTGTTCGAACTATGCGTCAGCTTCGCACCCAACTCCGCCCGATTGCCCTGTTTGCGGCGATCGTGCTCGCCGCGAGCGGGTGCGCCTGGCTCCAGCGCGTCACTCGCCCCGCGACCGGTGGTACGGGAGCCGGCACCGACCACATTGCGATGAGCGCGGACGGGCGGTACGTGGCCTACATCGCCGGGTCCGACAGCAACGCCCCGGGCGTCGCCGACGGTATCTACCGGTACGACACCCTGCTCGACACGCGAGTCCTGGTCAGCCAGTCGACGGCGGGCGACCCTGCGAACAACTCGTCGGGCGTACCGGCCATCGACAGTACCGGCCGGTACGTGGCGTTCTCCTCCGATGCCGACAACCTCGTTGCGAACGACAACAACGGCGTCACCGATGTGTTCGTGCGCGACATGGTGAGCAACACCACGACCCGCGTCAGCGTGACCGCGACCGGGGCCGAACTCCCCGACGCGACCACCGCACCCAGCATCTCGGCCGACGGCCGCTACGTGGCGTTCATCGCCGGCACCGACATCGTCTCGACCGACACGAACATGGACTCGGACGCCTACGTCCACGACCGGGTCACGAATGCCAACGTGCTGGCGAGTGTCGCGAACGGCGTCCAGCCCGACTTCGGCGTGTCGGACGTGGCCATCAGCGGCAACGGTCTGTTCGTCGCGTTCACGACCGACACCGACCTCATCCCGACCGACACCAACATCTCCGACGACGTCTACCTCCGCAACCTCGCGGCCAAGACGACATCACGGATCAGCCGGCCGAAGGACGCCACGCTCGATGGGGGCGGCGACAGCCCGTCGCTGTCGAACGACGGCCGCTACGTGGCGTTCGTCGGCGGTTCCGATATCGACGGAGTGGCCGATCCCTTCCCCGGCACCGACGTCTTCGTCCGCGACACCGTCGCCAACACCGTCAGCCGCGTGAGCGTGTCCCCCACCGGTACGCCGATCGGCGGCTACTCCCAGTCTCCCCAAATCAGTGCCGACGGCAACCGGGTGGTCTACGCCACCTCGGGCAACCCCACCGGCACCGACACCAACGGTTCCGTGCTCGACATCGTCGTGCGCGACCGCATCCTCGCCCGCACCACGTTGCTGAGCACCGACCAGTGGCTCGCCCAACTCGGCACCAACTCGTCGGCCCCGGCGATCTCCGGCAACGGACGGTACGC
The DNA here is from genome assembly GCA_038209455.1 of Acidimicrobiia bacterium. Classification (GTDB taxonomy): domain Bacteria; phylum Actinomycetota; class Acidimicrobiia; order IMCC26256; family JAENVU01; genus JAENVU01. The sequence continues at coordinate 583 of JBBQXR010000239.1, read as the reverse complement.
CACGTTCCGCTCGCTCGGCGCGTTCGTCAGTGACGACGCCAACTCGGTCGCGGACTTCTACGACCGTGCCGTGGACGTGCCGCAACCCGCTGCGATCTCGCCGAACACCGGCGCACGCGGCGCCCAGATCACCATCAGCATCACCGGGCGCGGCTTCGTCACCGGCGCGACCGTCGTCGCCCAGCCGGGGGTGTTGGCTCCGTTCTCCACCACCGTGAACAGCGACACCAAGATCACCGCGACGATCCGGATCGATGCCAATGCCGGCGTCGGGACCCAGACCGTCTACGTCCAGAACCCGGGGACGGGGGCGGGCGCGAACAGTGGCGCCGTCGGACGCTGCTCGGATTGTCTCAAGGTCACCTGAGCCCCGACACTCTCCGACCCGGCGCGATCGTCACCCGCGTCACGGACGCGCCCCGGCGGGTGACCGATCCGCACGGCACTGATACTCCGATGTCAATGCGGCGAGGTCGGCGATGAGGATTGGGCAGAGGCATTCAAGGGCCGCCGATGCTCGACGCCGTCCCACGAACGACTAACGCAACAGCGCCGTCCAACCTCAGGGGGACAGACCAAAGCG
>JBBQXR010000238.1:0-5714 GCA_038209455.1 Acidimicrobiia bacterium | reverse complement strand
GCATCTCGCGCGCCGCGACCCTCTCGTGGGCGGAGCGGGAGTTCGTCACCGCGGCCCGCGCCCAGGGCGCCAAGCACGGCCGGGTGATGATCCGGGAACTCCTGCCGAACGTGATGCCCGCGATGCTCTCCATCGCACTCCTCGGGGTCGGTGTGGTCATCGTGGCCGAAGCCTCGCTCGCGATCGTCGGCGCCGGGGTCAACTCCACCGTCATCACCTGGGGGTCGATCATCAACAGCGGCCGCCAGGACATCACCGAGGCTCCGCACATCGTGCTGATCCCGTCGGTGATCATCTTCCTCACCGTGATGGCCCTGAACCATCTCGGCGACGTCCTCCGGGTCAAGTTCGACGTGCGGGAGAGTGCACTGTGAGCGCGGCCACCACGCAGAGCACCGAGGGGACGAGATGAGTCCGCGGCGGCGTCGGTCCAACATCGGTACCGAGCGATTCGAGGCCGCGCCGCTCGACGGTCCCCTCCTCGACGTCGTAGACCTCAAGACCGCCTTCAAGACCCCGCGTGGCCTCGCCCGCGCGGTCGACGGCGTTTCCTTGTCGCTCGAACGCGGCCGCACGCTCGGCATCGTGGGCGAGTCGGGCTCGGGCAAGTCGGTGCTGTCACGCAGCATCATGGGCCTGCTCCCGAAAAACAACGTGGTCCGATCGGGCGTCATCAACTTCGAAGGTCAAGACCTCCTCGACGCCACCCCCGACCAGCTGCGGTCGCTCTGGGGTTCCCAGATGGCGATGGTCTTCCAGGACCCGATGACCTCGCTGAACCCGGTCATGAAGATCGGCAACCAGATCACCGAGGTCCTGCGCCAACACCTCGACATCACGAAGGACTACAGCAAGGAACTCGCCCTTGCGCTGCTGCAATCGGTCGGGATCCCCGAATCGGAACGCCGCCTCAACGAGTACCCGCACCAGATGTCGGGCGGCATGCGCCAACGGGTCGTCATCGCGATCGCAATCGCGTGCGGCCCGAAGCTGCTCTTCGCTGACGAACCGACCACCGCGCTCGACGTCACGGTGCAGGCCCAGATCCTCGACCTGATGCAGGAGCAGCAGCGCGAGCGCTTCATGGCCATGATCCTCGTCACCCACGACCTCGGCGTGGTCGCCGGGCGTGCCGACAACATCGCCGTGATGTACGCGGGCCGCATCGTGGAGAGCGCGCCCACCAAGACGCTCTTCCGGGCCATGTCCCACCCGTACACCGAGGCGCTGATGCGCTCGATCCCGAAGCTCGCCGCGCCGAGCCACACCCGGCTCACCGCGATCGGCGGCCGCCCGCCCGACATCGTGAACCCGCCGGCGGGCTGCAAGTTCTCGCCGCGGTGCCCCTACGTCCAGCCCAAGTGCACGGTCGAAGAACCGCCGCTCGTCGACTCGAACGAGCCCGGGCACGCGTTCCGGTGCTGGTATCCCGTCGGCACTCCCGAGAACCGGGCCGCACTCGAATCGAATCGGCAGGCCGGTCTCGCCTCGGCAGTGGCGATGGGAGCAGTCTGATGGCCGGCAGCGGTACCGCGCACCTGCGCGCCTCGAGCGACTCGGTGCTCCGCATCGAGAACCTCGTCGTCGAGTTCCCCGTCGGTCGGAGCGGACTGAAGGTGCACGCGGTCTCCAACGTCAGCATCGACGTCCTCCCCGGCGAGACGCTCGGTCTCGTCGGTGAATCGGGCTGCGGCAAGTCCACGATGGGCAAGGCCGTGATGCAGCTGGTCCACGCCACATCGGGATCGGTGCTCTTCGAGGGCACCGAGCTCACCAAGCTCTCGGGCGACCAGTTGCGCGACACCCGGCCCAAGCTCCAGATGATCTTCCAGGACCCGATCTCCTCGCTGAACCCACGGCGTCGCGTCCGGGACATCGTGCGCGAGGGCCTCGACATCTGGAAGCTGGGCACCAAGGAATCGCGCGCCAAGCGGGTCGACGAAGTGCTCGAGACGGTCGGGATCGATCCCGAGATCGCAGGCCCGAAGCGCCCGCACGAGTTCTCCGGCGGGCAGTGTCAGCGCATCTCGATCGCCCGAGCGGTCGCCACCGAGCCGAAGCTGATCATCTGCGACGAGCCGGTCTCCGCCCTCGACGTTTCGGTGCAGGCACAGATCCTGAACCTGCTCGAGGACATGAAGCGCCAGTACGGGCTCACCCTGATCTTCATCGCCCACGACCTCGCAGTCGTCAAGAACGTGATCGACAAGGTCGCGGTCATGTACCTCGGCAAGCTCTGCGAGTTCGCCCACCCCGACACCCTCTACGCGGAGCCGGCCCACCCCTACACGGCTGCGCTCCTCAGCGCGATTCCCGAGCCCGACCCCGAGATGGTCAGTGCGGCGCGTGCCGGGGTGAAGGGCGAGATCCCTTCGCCGTTGTCCCCGCCCTCCGGGTGTCGATTCCGTACCCGGTGTCCTGCGGCCACCGAGATCTGCGCGTCCGATGAACCGCTGATGCGCGAAGTGCGCCCCTCCCACTTCGTCGCTTGTCATCACCCCCTCGGTGACATCACCGTGACCCAGACCGCACCCGAAGCCGTCGCGCCCGCCCCGGAACCGACCACGCCGATGTCGACCGACTCGGACCCCGTCGGCGATCCCGCACCGGCGCCGGTACCCCTCGCAGCCCCACTGGCATCGGTCGTCACTCCCCCGCCACTGCCGCCGCTGGCCGAGCCACCGGCTGCGTCGCCCACCGCGCCATCGATGCCACCGCCGATCGTCGCGGTTGCGCCGGTTGCCGCGGCAGCCGCAGTCGCGAGTGCTGCGGAGCCCGACCCGTGGCTCACCGACGAGGCGATCGCCGAGACCAAGCCCGTCGTCATGCCACCGCCGGTCGACTGGACACCCGAGGTCGAGGCCGCACCGGCACCAGCGGCTGCTGCCGCCACGCCACCGCCACCCGCACCGGTTGCCGAAGCACCCGTCGCCGAAGCACCGGTTCCCGAAGCACCGGTTCCGGAAGCACCGGTTCCGGATGACGCCGAACTCCCTCCCCCCGTCCCACCGGCACCGGAGGGGTCCGCCGGGGACTGGGGCGCGAGCGACACCCTGCTGCCCGACCGGGCCAAGGGTGGTTCGATCAAGCCGAAGCGCTAGCGGCGCCGAGGTCGATCACCCGGTCGGTATGCACCGCCTCGAGGAGTCGGCGGTCGTGGCTCACCAGCAGGAGCGTTCCCTCGAACGTCGTCAATGCCTGCTCCAGTTGTTCGATCGCCGCCAGGTCCAGATGGTTGGTCGGTTCATCCAGCACGATGCAGTTGACCCCCGTGGCCATCAACGCGGCGAGTTGGGCCCGGCTCCGCTCCCCCGCAGAGAGCGTGGCCGCCGGTCGCTGCACCTCGTCGGCGCCGAGTGCGAACTTGGCGAGGAGTGATCGGGCCTCGGTCTGGTCGAAGCCGGTCGCGCCGACGAACGCGGTCAGGAGCGCGACGTCGGTGAGGAACGCGTCTCGCGCCTGGTCCATCGAACCGATCGTCACCCCCGGACCGACCCAGACCCGCCCCGCCGTCGGCGCGAGTTCGCCGAGCAGCAGGCGGAGCATGGTGGTCTTGCCCGACCCGTTCGGCCCGAGGATGGCGACGCGCTCACCCCACCCGATCTCCTCGTCGAGCGGGCCGAGCGTGAACGAACCCCGCTGTACGACTGCACCTTCGAGACGCGCCACCACGTCGCCGCTCCGAGCCGTCGGGGTCAGCTCGAGGTGGAGTTCCCATCCCTCCCACGGCTTGTCGACCCGCTCGAGCCGCTCGACCGCTCGTTCGGTGGCGCGCGCCTTGGCAGCTTGCTTCTCACTGCGCTCGGACTTGAAATGGCGGATGTTCTTGTCCTTCTCGCCGCTCCGCTTCACGCTCGCCTTGCCCTGATCTGCCCACTCCCGCTGGGTCTGGACCCGCGCGTGCAGGGTGTCCCGCTTGGCGACGTATTCCGAGTGCCGTTCGTAGCCCTGCCGCCGTGCGAGCGCCCTCGCCGCCATGTAGTCGGTCCAGCCACCGGCGTACTCGACACTCCGATGAGTCTCCTCTTCGATCTCGAGGATGCGATCGACGGTGACGTCCAGGAACGCGCGGTCGTGGGAGACCGTGATCACCGCGCTGGGGGTGCTCCGGACGAACCGCTCCAGCTGGTCGAGGCCGGCGAAGTCGAGGTTGTTGGTCGGTTCGTCGAGCAGCAACACATCGAACCGGCTGAGCAGGATCGCGGCCAGCGCGGCGCGTGCGAACTGCCCACCACTCAGGGCACCCATCTCGATATCGAGTCGTGACGCCGGCAACCCGACCTCCGCACACACCTGCCCCACTCGCGCGTCGAAGTCGGCCCCGCCCATCGCGAGGAAGTGATCCAGGGCCTCGGTGTACCGATCCGTCGCGTCCAGGTCGGTCGCGAGTCGTTCGGTCCAGTCGTCGAGCGAATCGTTCGCGGCCTGCACTCCGGTGCGGCGGGCCAGGTACTCACGCAGGGACTCACCCGGACGTGCATCCGGTTCCTGAGGCAGCAGCCCCACGCTCAGGGTCGGCGGCATCCACTCCACCCGACCGGAGTCCACCGGATCGAGGCCCGCGAGCACCCGGAGCAGCGTCGACTTGCCGATGCCGTTCGGTCCGACGATCCCGACGCGTTGCCCCGCGTCGACCGAAACCGACACCCGGTCGAGGACGACGGCGGCGCCGTGGGACTTCGAGATCGACTTGGCCGCGAGCATGGCGACGACGCTACGCGCCACCGAACTTGCGTCGCAGACCCGCGATTATCGCGGGGGTGCGACCCAAGTTGGGGGGTCTCTGTTGGTGGAGGGCTCGAGGGCCCACTCCAGGACCTCGGTGACGTCGTCGGCGAGGTGGAACGTCATCGCGTCCCGCACCGCCTCCGGCACGTCGTCGAGGTCGGGCCCGTTGCGTTTGGGCAGGATCACCGTGGTGAGCCCGGCCCGCTGCGCCGCGAGCACCTTCTGCTTCACGCCACCGATCGGGAGGACCCGACCGGCCAGGCTGATCTCACCGGTCATGCCGACGTCGCTCCGAACCCGACGCCGGGTGAGCGCCGAGACGATCGCCGTCGTCATGGTGACGCCGGCCGACGGTCCGTCCTTGGGGATCGCGCCGGCGGGCACGTGCACGTGGAACCGACGGTGGGCCAGCGCGTCACTCGCCACCCCGAGGGCCTCCGCATGCGCGCCCACGTAGGTGAGGGCGATCTGCGCCGACTCCTTCATGACGTCGCCGAGTTGACCGGTCAGTTGCAGACCGGGCTCGCCATCGAGCGAGGTCGCCTCGACGAACAGCACGTCACCACCGGCACCGGTCACGGCGAGACCCGTGGCCACACCGGCGGTCGCGGTCCGGTCCGAGATCTCCTCGGCTTCGAACCGGGCCCGACCGAGGTGCTTGCGCACCAGCGCGTCGTCGACCACGACCGCCTCGGAGTCCGAGGCCGCGTTGGTCGCGGGTGTCTCGGCATCCTCGGGCGTGTCCGTCTCGGGCGGGTCGCTCGCGATGCCGGACGCCACCTTGCGCAGCAGTCGACCCAACTCGCGCTCCAGGCCTCGGACACCCGCCTCACGCGTGTAGTCAGTGACGACGGTCCGCAGCGCGGCTTCGTCGACCACGACCTCACCCGGGTGCAGTCCGTTGCGCTCCAGTTGCCGAGCGAGCAGGTGGTCACGGGCGATCGCGACCTTCTCCTCCTCGGTGTAACCGTCGAGCCGCACCAGTT
>JBBQXR010000237.1:0-5721 GCA_038209455.1 Acidimicrobiia bacterium | reverse complement strand
TGCACCGCCATGGAGAGTTCACTGCGCGCGGCCGGGAGAATTGTGGTCTGGGTCGACGCCGCGGCCGAGGTGAGCACCGCGATGATGAGGAACTTATCGAAGGGGGATCCGAGGACCAGATTGCCGGCCGCGCCGAGCACGTCGTCGCTGTGGGCGGTGAGGAATCCCGGACCGTGGATCGACTGTGCCGCGATCCCGACGATGAGATAGATGCCAACGAGGATGAACGTCGAGACGATGGCCGCGACCCCTGGGGTGCGCTTGCTGTCCTCGCACTCTTCGTTGACCGTGACCGCGGTGTCCCAGCCCCAGTAGATGAACAGCGCCGCCAGCAGTCCGCCGGACAACGCGGAGGCATCGGTGATCTTGAACGGGTTGACCCAGTCGAGTGACGGTTCGATTCCGTGCGCGAGGTCGCCGTGGTACACCTTGTACAGGGCCACCGCCGCGAAGATCACGAGCACGATCAGCTCCGCGCCGAGCAGCCCGACCTGGGTCTTCGCGTTGAGTTCGATGCCGATCACGCAGATCCAGGTCATCGCGAGGATGAAGAGCACCCCGACGAGCATCGTCCAGTACTTGTTGCCCGCCGGGCCATCGGCGCCGAACAACAGGAACACGTACGACCCGGTGATCTGCGCGAGGCTCGGCATCACGACGAGGTCGGCGATGATGATCGTCCACCCGGTCATCCACCCCGGGATCGGACCGAGGGCCCGAGTCGCCCAGGTGAACGTGGTCCCGCAGTCGGGATCCGCCCGGTTCAGGTAGAAGTACGCCGATGCGATGAACAGCATCGGGACGAACGCGAGCCAGAGGATCGCCGGGGCTTGGAGCCCTGAGGAGCCGGTGACGAGTCCGAGCGATGCCGCCAGGCTGTATCCGGGTGCAGTCGATGCGACGCCGATGACGATGGTGGAGGTCAGCCCGATGGCGCCGGCCTTCAAACCCTTGTCGATGGCGCCTCCCGACGCGGGTGCTGCGGATGGTGCGGTTGGTTCCGTCATGGTTCCCCTTGGCTCAGACGGTGTGACTGCCCTTACGCGGCCAACGCCGCCCCCAGTTCGGTGGCGGTTCGGCCGAGTGCTTCGGCGACGATGGGGTGAGTGACCTGCCCATCGACGGTGTTCACGCCCAGTGCGAGCGCGGGATCGGATGCGGTGGCGTCGGCGACGCCGTGGACGGCGAGTTGCAGTACGTACGGCAACGTAGCGTTGGTGAGCCCGTACGTGGAAGTGAACGGCACGGCGCCCGGCATGTTGCCCACGGCGTAATGGATCACACCGTGCATTTCGTACGCGGGATCCGCGTGCGTGGTCTCGTGGGTGGTCTCGATACATCCACCCTGGTCGACCGCCACATCGACGATGACCGCGCCGGCCTTCATGGTGCGCACCATGGCATCGGTGACGACGACCGGCGCACGGCCGGCAGGAACGAGCACGGCGCCGATCACCAGGTCGGCATCCGCCACCGCGCGCGCCACGGCGCCGCGGTTACTGGCCAACGTGACGATCCGCCCCTGGTGGATCTGGTCGACCCAGCGGAGCCGGTCGAGGTTCTTGTCGAGCAGCAGGACCTCGGCTTCCATGCCCTGGGCGATCCACGCACTGTTCCACCCGACGTTGCCTGCGCCGAGCACGACGACCCGGGCCGGACGAACCCCCGGGACGCCGCCGAGCAGGACGCCACGGCCGCCGGCCTCGCGCTCCAGGAACCGGGCACCGACCTGGGTGGCCATCCGCCCGGCCACCTCGCTCATCGGCGCGAGGAGCGGAAGCGCCCCGTTCGCCTGCACCGTCTCGTAGGCGATGCCCGTCGTCCCGTGATCCAGGAGCGCGTCGGCCACGTTGGGGTAGGCGGCGAGGTGGAGGTAGGTGAACAGCACGAGGTCGGACCGGAGGTAACCGAACTCCGATGCTTTGGGCTCCTTGACCTTGAGGACCATGCCGGCGCGCCCCCAGACGTCGTCGGTGGTGGCCACGATCTCGGCGCCGGCGGCCGCGTATTCGGCGTCGGTGATGGCCGAGTCGGCGCCGGCGTCGTGCTCGATGAGGACGGCCACGTCGTGGGCCACGAGTTCGTGGACGCCGTCGGGCGTGATCGCGACCCGATGCTCACCGTCCTTGACCTCGCGGGGGACCCCGACGACGAGCGTCATGACCACTGCTCGCCGGGTTCCTGCTCATCGGCCCGAGACGTGGCGTGGACGCCCGTGAGCTGGGCTGACGCCTCGGTGAGGACGCGCCGCAGGATCGACTCGATTTGGTCGAACTCGTGGTCGCCTGCAATGAGCGGCGGCGAGAGCTGGACGACCGGGTCGCCGCGGTCGTCGGTCCGGCAGATCAGGCCGGCATCGAAGAGCGCGGGTGACAGGAACCCGCGCAGGAGTTCCTCACCCTGTTGCTTCGAGAAGTGCGCCTCGGTCTCGGGATCCGCGACGAGTTCGAGCGCCAGGAAATATCCGGCCCCGCGGACGTCGCCGACGATCGGGATGTCGCGCAGTCCCTCGATGCGCTCGCGAAAGCCCGCTTCGTTGGCCCGTACGTGCTCGAGGATGCCCTCCTCCTCGAAGAGTTCGAGGTTGCGGAGCCCGACCGCACAGCTCACCGGGTGGCCGCCGAAAGTGATCCCGTGCAGGAAGCTCGACGAGCCTTCGAGGAACGGCTCGGCCAGATGGTCGCGACAGATCACGGCGCCGAGCGGCGAGTACCCGCTCGTGAGGCCCTTGGCGCAGGTGATCATGTCGGGCAGGTAGTCGAAGCGTTGGGCGCCGAAGTCGTACCCGAGGCGTCCGAACGCGCAGATGACCTCGTCGGAGACCAGGAGGACGCCGTACTTGTCGCAGATCTCTCGGACCCGGCGGAAGTACCCGTCGGGGGGAACGAAGCACCCGCCGGCGTTTTGCACCGGCTCGAGGTAGATCGCGCACACCGTCTCGGGCCCCTCCCAGAGGATGCGCTCCTCGATGCCATCCACGAGCCAATCGCAGAATGCAGCGTCGTCCTTGCCGAGTGGGTGGCGGTACCGATTGGTGTTCGGGACGTGGGACGCGCCGGGCGTCAAGGGTTCGAACGGTGTGCGGAGCGAGGGCACACCGGTGATCGCGAGCGCCCCCAGCGTGGTGCCGTGGTACGCCGTATCGCGCGCGATCACCTTGTACCGCTGGCCCTCGCCCTTGGCCCGGAAGTACTGGCGGGCGAGCTTCCACGCGGACTCCACGGCCTCGGAGCCGCCGGTGGTGAAGAACACTCGGTTCAGGTCTCCCGGCGCGAGGTCCGCCAGCTTGGCCGCGAGTTCGATCGCCGGCGGATGCGCGTAGCTCCAGATCGGGAAGTACTCGAGGGTCTCGGCTTGCTGCGCCGCCGCCTGGGCGAGGTCATGGCGGCCGTGGCCGAGTTGGACGGTGAACAGGCCGGAGAGCGCGTCGAGGTACCGCTTGTCGTGCGCGTCCCAGAGGTAGCAGCCCTCACCGCGGGCGATGATCGGGACCTCGTGGGCGTCGAACGAGGCGAGGCGCGTGAAGTGCATCCACAGGTGGCGACGGGCCTTCTCGTTCAGGTCTTCGATGTCGAGTGCACGGTCAGTCATGGTTCATTCCGTTGGTGGTCGGTCGGACGCAGGTATCGCTCGTGGAGTTCGCGGATCATCGGGTGCCCCAGGCGTAGGTCTGCTTGAAGAGCTTCAGGTAGGTGAACGACTCGGTACTGCGGACTCCGGTGATGGATCGCACGGTGTCGTTCAGGAGGGTGAGGAGGTGCTCGTCGTCCTCGCAGACGACCTCCATCATCAGGTCGAAGGATCCGCTGACCACGACGACGTAGGAAACCTCGGGGATCGCGGCGATCTGGTTGGCGGCCACCCGGAGGTCGCCCTCGACCTTGAGTCCGATCATCGCCATGCGATGGAAACCCAACATCATCGGGTCGGTCACCGCGACGATCTGGACGACGCCCGATTCGGTGAGACGCTGCACCCGCTGGCGGACGGCCGCTTCCGAGAGGCCGACCTCGACGGCGAGCCTCGTGTACGGGAGCCGGCCGTCCTCCTGGAGCGATTCGACGATCTTCTTGTCGATCTCGTCGAGGGTGACGGCGGGCCGACGATCGGCGGGGTCGTGGTCTCGTCGAGTGGTCCGGGTCACGCCGGAGATTCTGCCGTCCTCATGTGCCCACGGCAAGGGAATCCGTCGTTGAGCGCCCGATTTGCCACGAATTCAGTGGCAGAAGCTGGTCATGGAGAGGAAAGGCGCGCGTCGAGCAGCTCCGCGAGCTCCTCGACCGAGGTGACGATCCGGTGCCCGGCTTCCCTGAGCCAGCGGAGATTGCGCCGGTGGAGGTCCGAATCCGTCCACCGGTTGAGGACGACCAGCGTCTCGAAACCACCGAAGGCGGCAACGCTGAGCTCGACGGCGTTGATCGTGCCGAGGCCGGCATCTCCGACGAGGACGACGAGCGAGGCGTGGAGCGCGCGGGCGAGGTCCACGTTGTCACCGTCGGCGGCGAGCGGCGAGCGGGGTCCACCGGCGCCTTCGACGATCGTGATCCCGGCTTTCGGGATGACGATCTCACCGAGCAAGTCCGCGACGGTGAACTCCGGGCGTCCCAGCGCGGCCGCGGCCATCGGCGGTGCCATCGGTGTTTCGTACCACCGGTGCTCCACGCACACGGCGGTGGGCAACTCATCCGTGGCGGCCGCAAGGTGCTCGGCATCGGTCGCACCCAGCTCGACCGGGTCGAACGACTGCGCCGGCTTCCGGGCACTGACGGTGTGACCGCGCGCCCGGAGTGCCGCGACCAACCGCACGGCGACCCACGTCTTGCCCACGTCGGTGCCGGTTCCCGCGACGAATACGGTCGTCATGTGAGATCCAGCTCGTCGAGGGCGCGCCGGAGTGCGCGTACCTGGTCGAGATCGTGCGCGGCGGAGAGGGCGATCCGGAGCCGCGACGTTCCCGGTGCGACGGTGGGCGGACGGATCGCGGGCACGAGCAGGTCGTGGGCCAGGAGTGCGTCGGTCGCGGCGAGTGCGCGCGCCTCACTCCCACAGTGGATCGGGATGATCGGCGACGGATGGCCTTCCCACAGTTGGTCGACGTTGGACCGCAGCCGGACCCGTAGCTCGTCGCCGTCGGTGCCGGTCACGATGGCGAGCGCGGCGAGCGCAGCCGCGGTGTCGGCCGGGCTGGGCGCAGTGGTGAAGATGTACGACCGGGCCCGGTTGACGAGGAGATCGGTGCAGCGACGCGGACCGGCGACGAAACCGCCGAGGGCACCGAGCGTCTTCGAGAGGGTGCCGACCCGGAGGACCGGTTCGTCGGGATCGGGGACGAAGTCGGGGCCGAGCACGGCGTGGGCCTCGTCGAGGATGAGCAGCGCGCCGTGCTCGGCGCGCATGGCCCGCAACGCGTCGAGGTCGGTGGTGTCACCGTCCATGGAGAACACGGTGTCGGTGGCGATGATCACGCGGCGACCGTGGGCACGGTCCCTGATGATCGCGTCGAGCGCGCCCAGATCCGAATGCGGGTACACGCAGACCTCCGCCGCCGCGAGGCGGGTGCCGTCGATGATCGACGCGTGGTTCAACTCGTCGGAACAGATCAGGGTGTCGGCGGTACCGAACGTGCTGATCACGCCGAGGTTCGCGGCGAACCCGGTGGGGAACAGCGTCGCGGCCTCGGTGTGCTTCCACGCGGCCAGCGCCAGTTCGAGTTCGGTGTGG
>JBBQXR010000236.1:0-5749 GCA_038209455.1 Acidimicrobiia bacterium | reverse complement strand
GACGCACGAGCCGGAACCGACCGACGCGGACTGGACCGCGACCACCGACGCCCGGGTGACACCGTTCGGACGCTTCCTCCGTCGCACCCACCTCGACGAGCTGCCCCAGGCGATCAACATCCTCCGCGGGGACCTCAGCCTCGTCGGGCCCCGCCCGGAACAGCCGCGATACGTGGAACAGCTGACGGACAAGATCCCGTTCTACGACATCCGCCACCTCGTGCGTCCCGGCCTCACGGGCTGGGCGCAGGTGAAGTTCGGATACGCCGGCGATGAGCGTGACGCGCTGGAGAAGTTGCAATACGACTTCTTCTACCTCCAGCGCCAGACGCTCGGTCTCGACGTGCGGATCGTCGCCCGCACCCTGCGTGACGTCGTGGGGGGTCGGGGTCGATGAACTCCGGCCGCCCGATCTCACGGATCCTTGCGCACTCGACGATCGGGACTGCCGTGACGCGCGGGCTCGGGGCGCTCGGCGGTGTCGCCATCGCTCGCCTGCTCGGTCCAGCGGCGCGTGGGGACGTTGCCATCCTCATGGTCGTGGCGTCGATCGCGTCGCTGGTGGGCGCAGCCGGGCTGCAGTTCTGGATCGCACGCGACGTCGCGCAGCAGGGACACCTCCCCGCACGCACGATCGCCGTGGTCGCGTGGCATTCCGCCGTGGTGCTCATCGGTGGGGCGGTGCTCGGGTTGGTGTCCGGTGTGTTCATCGTTCCGACCCTCGTCAGCGCCGGTACGTGGGCGATGACGGTGGCGTTCGCGACGACTGGGGCGGTCGCGTTCGGATGGCTGGCCCTGCCGAACGGTGCGCGAGCGATGGGCGTCGTCTCGATCGCCACCGCAACTGCCAGCGCCGTCTACCTCGGTGGCGCCTTGGTACTACTCGCGCTCGACCGGCACAGCGTGGCCACCATCATGGGCCTCGCTGCACTCGGGAATGTCCTCACGATCGTGGTGTGTGCGATCTATACCGCGCGGCACCGCGACCGCATCGCCGTGCCACGGTCCGAAATCGGACTCGCCTGGCGCAACGGCCTGCGCTTCGGCGCGGCGGGAGGCGTCGGAGAGTTGGTGCTGTTCGGGATGCTCCGCGTCGACTTCTTGCTCGTCGCCCTGTTCCTCCCACCGGCTGCTGTCGGCGTGTACGCGGTCGCCACCGCGCTGACCGAGTTGCTCTGGGTGATCCCCGACGGGACTGCACAGATCGCGTTGCCGTCCGCTGCGACTGCGGATGCCGACGCACTCCCGGCGGTGTTCCGCCTCTCGCTGACCGCCACTGCGGTGGCCGGAGTGTTCCTGAGCCTGGTCGCCGCACCCGTCCTGCGCATCTTGTTCGGATCTGCATATGCGCCCGGGGCGCGGACCGTGCCGTTCCTCGCCGCGGCGGCGGTGGCGGGCGGCGCCTGGAAGATGCTCTCCGCCGACCTCGCTGCCAGGCATTCCACACGTGACCGCTTCACCAGCGCGACGGTCGGTCTGATGATGATGGTCGCCGCCGACCTCGTCCTCATCCCCGCCTTCGGTCTCACCGGCGCTGCCGCCGGTGCTGCGCTCGGGTACGTGGCCGCCACGGTCATCGTCCTGCGGGTCTGGTGCGCCACCACCGGGCGACCCGCGTCTGCGCTCTTCGGCATTCGCGCCGGCGATCTCGACGCCATCCGCAACCGGCCGCCGGTGGCGATGACCGCGGGAGGTGTCCGATGACGAGCGACCCGGTGCGCATTCACGCGATCTACGCGGTTGCCGGTGACGAGGACCTGTTCCCCGCCTCGCTCGGTTCCATCTACGACCAGGTGGACGGCATCACCGTGATCACCGGCTACGACACCGACTGGTCCGGCGCGGCCCGCCGGAGCGACCGAATGGTGGACGGGCTCCTCCGCGGCGATCTCGACCCCGACCGACGAGTACAGCTCCTGATCGAGCGCGAGACGAACGAGGCTCGCAGTCGCAATCGGGCGATGGACTTCGCCGCCGGCTCGGCGTCGTCGCGTCGTGTCCGTCAGCAATCGAAACGTGATCGGCCGCTGACGCCCCCCGACTACTTCCTCATCATCGACGCCGACGAGGTCTATGAGGCGGGTTCGATCGACCGCCTCCGTGCGTACATGGACCAGCATCGGCGAGCGATCTACCGCGTCGGCGCCCGCCGCTACTTCAAGCACTGGACCTACCGCGTGACCGGCCTTGAGTATTCGATCTCGTTGGTGCGGGCCGACGTCCGATTGCCTTATCTCCGGCGGCTCGTCGTGCCCACCCCGCGGCGAGCTGTCGCCAAGATTCCCGGCCTGCCGGGCCGCCTGCGCGACGCTGCGCTCGGCTACCACGATGTCCCGCCGGATGTCGCCGTGTTCCACCACGGGAGCTACGTCGGCCCGCGTCGCCGCATCAGCGACAAGCTCGCATCGTTCGGCCATGCACACGAGGTCGCCCCCGACTGGATCGACCGGGTCTGGGAGGACTTCGACCCGGCAATGCGTGACTTCAACCCGGCCTACCCGAGCGTGTTCCCGGCGTGCGAACAGATCGTGACGAGCGACCTGCCGGCCGAGATTCGTGACCACAAGTGGCCGGTCGGGTACCTCTCATGAACGCTCCGTTCACCGTCGTGGTCGTGGTGTTCCACCGCATCGAGCCCCTGCGCCGCCTGCTCACGGGCATCGCAGCATGTGCTCCGGACGGCCGCCCGCGCCTCGTGGTTGTGAACCTCGAGGACGACCCGGAAGTGCGCAGCGTTGCCACCGCATTCGGGGCCACGATCGTGACGGCGACCGACCGCGGCTACGCCGCCGCGGTGAATCGAGGCGTCGAAGAGGTCGACACCGAGGTTGTGGTGTTCTCCAGTGACGACCTCGAGATCAACCCTCGGTCCCTGCGCCGCCTGGTGGCCACGGTGGCTGGCGGAATCGCCGACGTCGCCGTGCCGCAGATCCTCGACCTGTACGGGCGCGAGCAAGCCTCCGTCCGCTCGCTACCGACTCCGGCGCGCATCTTCATGGAGTGGGCGGCCACCGGCGACCGTCCCCTCACGCGCGGCCGACGGATCCAGAAGTGGCGCCGACCGCAGCGCATAGAAACGATCGACGCATTCGACGCCGCCCTCGTCGCGGTCCGGACGGACGTGCTCCGTATCCACCCCCTTCCCGAGGAGTACTTCCTCTATTGGGAGGAACTCGACTGGTGCTACCGGCTGCATGCGGCCGGACGGCGCTGCGTGCTCGTGCCCGATGCCGTGGTCCGCCACGCTGGGGGGCGCGACGATGTGCGCGCCGACAAGCAGCGTCTGCTCGCCCGGAATGCGGTTCGTTGCGTCTACCGCACCCAGGGCCGCAACGCGGCGGCGCGCGCGTGGCCGATCGTGATGCTCTGGCAACTCCGGTTGCTCGTGGTCGACGGCCTGCGAGCGCTCCTCGGCCGCGAAAACCGCGTGCCCGCCCGGGTCGCCGGCGTCGCCGCCGCGTTCGGTGCGTGGCGCGAGTTCATCGACCCCGAACTCCACGAGGTGGCGGCATGAACGGGGCGCCACGATGAGCGCCGTCGTCGTCGACTGGCTCGGGCGCGGGGGCATCGCCCAGACCACGCCGGCGTGGGTCCGCGCCCTGACGAAGACCGGTCATGACGTCACCGTCGTCACGCGTGGTGGCCGTGACCTGATCGGCGATCACGTACGCGCGCCAGACGAGGGTGCGCACGCACTGGTGACCCACCGCAGGTTGGCCCAACTTGCCGCCGCGACCGTCGACGAGCTGCAGCCAGATCTGGTCGTGGTGCAGAACTACGTCGTCCCGCCGCTCGAAGGCGCGCTCGACCGCGCGCTGCGCCGGTCACGCGCCCGCTCGATCGTGGTGGTGCACGACCATCGGCTCCACTCGCGTGCGGCCGGCATGCATGCGGGGTTGCGGCGGCGCCTGCGGTCGGCCGACGCGGTGGTCGCGCACAGCCGCTTCGTCGGTGACGCGGTCGAGCAGCTGTCCGGACGCACCGATGTCGTCTGCCTCCCTCTCCCGACGGTCGCCGCCGGTCCGCACGGCACCGATCAGCTCCCCGCAACCGATGCTGCGACGGCCATCGGCTTCGGCGTCCTGCACCGCAGCTACAAGGGGCTCGACGTGGTGACCCGCCTCGCCGCCGACGGACTTCCGGGTTGGCGCTTCGCCGTCGCCGGAACCGGAGCACCGGTCGGCCTGCCCGGTCTCGCTGCAGCGCCCGGCTACCTGAGCTCTCCCGATCTGGCGGCGACCGTGGGCGGGTCGTCGGCGGCGCTGCTGCCGTACCGATTCGCAACCCAGTCCGCCGCGGTGTTGTTCGCCCAGCAGCTCGGCGTCGTTCCGGTGGCAACGGCAGTGGGTGGCATCGTCGAGCAGATCGAGGACGGCGTGGATGGCATGTTGCTGCCCACCGAAGCAACCCTGCTCGATTGGCGAAGCGCGCTGGACCGCGTCCGGGACGACTACGGCGCGCTCTCCGCGCGGTGCCGAACGCGTGCAGCAGCCGCGGACGCCGAGTTCGAACGCACGGCCGATGCCCTCCTGCGCTGACCCGACCGTTGCCGTCATCGCGGTGGTGTACGGCGAACCGTGCGACCGACTGAGCCGAATGGGTCGAGCGATCGCCGAGCAGGACTACCGCGGCCCGATCGAACTGGTCCTCGCGGCACCGCGGGCTGATCATGAGCGCGTTGCGCTCGGGCTCGGTCGGTGGTCACGCGGAGAGGTTCGCCTGGTCGACAACCCGACCGGCTCGCGCACCGTGGGCCTCAACGAGTGCATCGAAGCCACCACCGCCGACTACGTCGTGCGTGTCGACGCGCGTTCGATCGTCGGTACCGATCACGTCCGGCGGTGCGTCGATCGTCTCCGCACCGATCCGACCGTCATGGTCGCGGGCGCTCATCAAGTCACCGCCGTCGCGCCGACCGCGCGTCCGAAGGCCGCCGGCATCGCTCGCGCCCTCCGGAACCGGTGGCTGCTCGGGCACGCGGACTACCGCGATCCGGCTGCGTCAGGCGCAACCGACACCGTGTACCTCGGCGCATTCCGCAGCCGAGACCTCCACCAACATCCGTACGACGAACGGTTGACCGCGAACGAAGATTTCGACCTGTGCCAACGAATGCGCGGGGCCGGAGGGATCGTCTGGCTCGAGCCGGGGCTCGACGTCGGCTACGAACCTCGGGACGAGTGGCGGAAGCTGTTCGCGCAGTACCAACTGTTCGGCCGGTCGAAGGTGAGCCGGTGGCGGCGAACCGGAACCGGACCGAACGCCAGGCAGGTCATGGCGCTGGGCGCCGCGGGACTCGGTGTGCTGCTGGTGACGGGATCGATCCGGCGGCCCTTGCTGCTCGCGGCCGGCGCGCTGGTCGGCGCGACCGCGGTGTTCGTCTCCGACGAGATCAGCACCGGTCCCGACCGCGTCGTCGTGCGCGCGGCGGCACTGCCGGCCCATGCCGTGATCGAAAGTGGTTGGCTCGTCGGGATTCTCCGGGAGTGGCTGCGGCCAACCGTGCCCGTCAGGTGATGTCGAGCATGCGCTGGAGCGCGAGCGCCGCCATCTCGGTCGTGCCCGGGTCGACGGTGATCTGGTTGACCACCTCGCCTCGGACCAGAGACTCCACACACCAGGCCAAATGTGGCGCATCGATACGGAACATCGTGGAACACGGGCACACCAGTGGGTCGAGCGACACCACGGTCTTATCGGGGTGGTCGGCCGCGAGGCGGGAGACCATGTGGATCTCGGTCCCGATCCC
>JBBQXR010000235.1:0-5769 GCA_038209455.1 Acidimicrobiia bacterium | reverse complement strand
GTCGAGCGGAATCGGGAAACCCAGGAGCCGGTCGATCCGGTCGAGGAGTGCGACCTCCTCCTCACCCTCGGCCGGGCGGAGCTGCGTGCCGGGCTCGCGGCGGGACGCGCAACGCTGCTCCGTGCGTTCGAGTTGGCGCGGTCGTTCGGTGACGTGGCCCGGGAGTCGGCCAGCGTGCTGGCGATGAACCGCGGGTTCTTCTCTCGCATCGGTCGCATCGACGACGCGCTCGTGACCGCGCTCGAGCACGCCATCGAAGCCCAGGGTCCGGCGGACACGCGTGAGCGGGCCGAACTGCTCGCGACCCTGGCGTCCGAGCTGGTGTGGTCGCCCGACGACCGCCGCTTCGCGCTCAGCGATCTCGCGCTGGAGACCGCGCGGCGCGTCGGGGATCCTCGAACCCTGGCCCGCGTGTTGCTGTTGCGCTGTATGACGATTCAGGCACCGGACACGCGCGACGAACGGTCGGCGTTGTTGCGCGAACTCCGCTCGCTCGGCGAATCACTGGGTGACCCGGCCAGCACGTTCGACAGTGCGTTCGCGTACAGCGGACCGGCGTGGGAATCGGGTGACGTGGCAGGGATGAACGAGATGGAGGAACTCGCCACCTCACTGGCCGCGGAGCTCCGCCAACCTCGCCTCGAGTGGCAGGCCAGCTTCATGCGGGCGGCCCGTCGGCTGTACGAAGGCGACCTCGGCCTCGCGGAGCAGACCGCGTCCGAGACCCTCGCGCTGGGTCAGCGTGCGGGCCAGCACGGTGAGGCGTTCATCTTCTACAACGAGCAGATCCTGGAGATCCGCCGGTGGCAGGGTCGGCTGCGCGAACTCCTCGGTATCGTCGGCACGCTTGCGGGGAACGAGACCGTCGACTTCGGCTGGTCGCTCACCCGCTACGTCTACGACGCGGGAGAGATCGACATCGCCCGCGCGGTGTACTTGGAGAAGATGGCTCCGCTCCCGCTGCCGCCCCGGCGCGACATGCTCGCGCTGACCACGCTCTTCAACCTGGCCTACCTCGCGGCCCGGTTCGGTGACGTGGCCCAGGCGCGGGCGACCTACGAGGCGCTCACCCCCCACGCCTCGGCGTTCACCAGTACGACGGTGGCGAAGCCGGTGGGGGAGCACTTCCTCGGCATGCTCGCCGCGACAGTCGGCGACCACGCGGTTGCCGAGCAGCATTTCCAGAACGCGACGCGTGCGCACGAGCGCGCCTGCGCTCCCTTGCTGCTCGCCGAGACCCACCTCGAACACGCGCGCCTGCGGGTCGCGGCAGGAGCCTCCGCGCGCGAAGTGACGGATCTGCTCGAATCAGTTCGGATGATCAGCCGGCCGCGTGGGGCTGACTTCCTGCTCGTCGGCTGTCGGGAGATCGACGACCTCATCGCGGGTTAGATCGACCTCGACCTCGGGGTCGACCTCGGGGTCGGGCGCGCCCGCGGGCGCGCGCGACGGCGCGGGCGGCAAGCCCCAGTCGGGTGCGCCGGCGATGCGCCCCGCGGGAAAGTGTCCGTGGTTCTGGTTGATCCAGTACTGGTACAGGTATTTGGTGCTGTCGCTGGCCAACTTTCGACCGTGGTCGGGGTTCTGGGTGAAGAACAGTCGCGTTCCGGCCTGCGCCCCGCGGAACGCGACGCGGCCCGACCCGGCCGGTGGTACGGCGAGGGCGTCGGCGGGTTCCTTGTCGAGCAGCGCCCGGGTCGCGGCGGCCGGATAATGCTTCATCCCCGGTGGCATCGCCCGGCGGGTCGCTTGGAGCAGGGAAGCCATCAGCGTCTGGCCGCCGAGGCTGGGCTCGGACTGTCGACGGTAGATCGCGATGCTGATGAGTCGGAGCTCTTCGAGTGTCAACGGCGGTGCGGTGCCACCAACGTCGCTCCGCCGGAGCTGGCGGTAGTCGATGCCCAACACCGCGCCGACGGCGAGCCAGTACTCGGCGTACGCGTCACGCGCGTCGCTCATGTCGGGATCGTCGAAGTCGATCCCGAGTTTCTCGAGTGAGTCGACGACCACGACGGTGAAGACCACCAGTGTGCCGATCAGGTCCTCCTGGTTGATGGGCACCCCGAGGTCGGCGGTGTCCCAATCGACGGTCGGGTCGACATCGATCATGCGGCGGACGGCGGCATGGAACAGGCGCACGCCCTCGACGCTCCGGCGGGCCTGGGTGCCCGGACCGAGCGGGCGATGCTCCTCTTCGAATGCCATGAGGTCCAACAAGAGCTGACCGGTTTCGGCGAGGCGACGAGACGTGTGACCCGTGGTCAGCTCGGCTGTCCGCGTGAGCACGTGCGCGCCGCGCGCCGCGGTGTAGCTGAAGGGCAGAGCCGCAAAGAACATCGCCGCGCCGATTTCGGCCCCGTACTCGCGGAGGAACCGGCGGCCCTGCTCCAGCCGATCGGTCGACGCTTCCACCCACTCGGGCGCTTCGCCGGGCCCGTACCAATCGTCGTCCTCGGGGACGGTGTCGCGGATGAGTCGGTGGACGAGCGCCCGCGGATCGCCCGCCTGTCCGATCGTCAGGCGTTCGAGGAGATCGTCGGCGGGCGGGTCCCCGATGGTCCGGAGTCGATCGAGGTTCGCGTCGCTGAGGTCGAGGTCGACGATCCGGAGTTCGCGTTCCGACATGGTCGCGAAGAGGGCCTTCACGTCGTGGCCGGCGCGGAACAGATGCACGATGAAGTTCATGCGGTCGGGGAATCGGGCCCAGTTCTCGGCGGTACGACCTGCGGCCTTGCCATCGGAGCGGTCGAAGACCTTGAGGATCGCGAGGTTCGGGTCGGTCAGGTCGTCGATCGCCCGGGCGATCGGACCGTCGACGCCACTGTCGAATGTGTCCGGGATCCCGCGGCCGAACGACAACGTCCCGGAGGGGGTGATCGGTCCCTCCCATGCCATCACGTGATGCGTCATGAAGTGCTGGTAGCGCTCCATGGCGAACTGACCGATGGCGTTACGGTGACGAAATGCCCACGGGGTGCCGGCCCGGCGGAGCACGGCGCGAGGCCCGTTCTGATCGGAATGCATATCGGTGTCGGCGAAGCCGACGAGTGTCTTGGCGATGGGGTCGAGCGCCAACGCGACGATCGGTTGGAGCCGCCACTGTTCGTACGCCGCCAACATCACGTTGCCTCGGAGGACGAGGCGGGACCGCCGGCCCGGATCGGGTTCGAGGATCGCAAGGAAGTACGCCTCGATCCCGTCCCGCAGCCACCCGATGTCGCACGCGGGGAACAGGTCGGTCGCCTCGGCGCCCGTGATGGTCCGACGGTACGCCCGCCACTCGTCCACCGTCCGCTTCCCGGTCGCCGCGTCGTCGAACCACTCGAGGAAGGCAACGACGGCATGGGCGATCTCGTGGAACACGAGTCGGTTGCCGAGCGCGAGGGTGCGTGGCATTGCCGCGTCGTTCCGGGTGCGCGTGCTCTGGTTCAGCCGGGTCAGGGGCGAGCGAACCGGGCGCAGCCAGGGGCGACCCTCGACCAGGTCCGTGAACGCCTTGCTCGGTCGGTCGGTCCGCAGGTTCTCGCCGACCGTGAACGACGACCAGCGGGCGAAGGTGAACCAGTTCGCGTGCCCACCCGTTTGGTCGGCCAGTCGGCGGGAGATGCAGTCGTAGGCGTAGGTGATCAGCTGGTTGCGGTAGAGATCGTCGTGCAACTCGCAGATCGACTCGACCCCGGTCGTGTCGATGACCAGATTGCGACGCGTGTTGTCGGTCCCGCCCATGGGTGGTTCACTCCCTGCCGTGCCTGTCCCTGCTGGCGGCGACGGTAGGTCAGGGAGCGTCCGAAATCCAGACGGCGGTGGCCGAGGCGCGGTGGTGTCACCGCTATCCGGCCGGCTCGGCTCCGTCGAGCCGTTGCGCTTCCTGCTCCGCCGCTTGCGCCCAGTGGGTGGCCCCGGCGTCCCGACACAACTCCGTCGCACGCCGCAGGTGACCGCGGGCGGCATCGTGGTCGCCGTCGGCGGCCGCGAGACGCGCGAGCCAATGGTGGTTCGTGCCGAAGACCGCGCCGCCGGCGCCGAAGACACAGAACTGGTCCGCGTGCGGTTCGAGGGCGGCCCGCAACACGCCGCGCTGCTTCGTCGTCCCGCAGGCGGCGGCCGCGGCGGCGAAGAGCGCAACCGCACCGGGCCGGAAGTTGTCACGCGGCAATGCGATATCCCGATCGATCACGACCCGGTCGAGAATGGATCGCGCGTCGCCTCGTGCCCCGACCTCGGCCAACGCGAGTGCGAGCAACGAGGTGCCGGCCTGGATCTGCGGGCTGCTCGCCGGCGGCGCCCCGAGGCCTGATGCCACCTCGCGGAGTCGGTGTTGTTGGTAGCGGAGCGCAAATGTCTGGAGCATCTGCATCCCGGGACCGGACCCGACCTGCTGGCGCCGGGCGATCAGCGCCGCGCCCCTGATCAGTTCCTCGGTGGCGTTCCCGCAGTCCCGCATGAGGCTCCGGGTAGCGAGGAAGGCGGCCGACCAATAGAGGTCGTTGGGAATCGAGGTGGTGCGTGCCGTCTGCGTCATGGCGGCGAGCTCGGTGTCGAACTCGTCGAGCTCGCCGCGGATGAGGAGTTCGACGAGGAACCGACGCGACGCGCCGCCCATCTCGCCGACGAACTGGTGGCGAATGGTGTGTTCCCGGATGTCACGGCTCACGGCAAGTCGCGCCGGGTTGTCCTCTGCGTCCGTGGCCAGATACCGGGTGACCAAGTTCCAGTGTTGGGACCACGGGTCGGTGGTCATCCGGGCCAGTCGTTCCGACTCGGTGATGAGGGCGCCAAGGGATTCCGGATCGGAATACACCCGACCGAGGGCCGCGCTGTGGAGCAGCCGCACGCGCGACCCGTCATCGGCAGGGAGCGCCGCGAGGACCTCGTCGACCAGAGCCTTCAACCGCAACGCGAACTCGTGATCGAGGATGCTCTCCCGCGGGGTGGCTGCGACCGCAGCGTCGGCGAGCAGCGTCAGGTCGGGGATGGCCCGCGCGATTTCGGCGACGGTGAAATATTCGACGCGGGCCGTGGTGAGATCGCCGGAGAGCTCGAGTTCCAAACCGAGGGCGAGCCGGAGACGGGCGATCTCTTCCGGAGGCAGAGCCGCGTCGACGGCGGCCGTGACCGCGTGGCGGTACCAGTCCACGGCTTCGTCGTGCGCGTACCGGCGCGTCGCGTCGTCGCCCGCCTGGCCGGCGAGGAGCGAGGTGCGGCCAGGATCCGAGACGGGTCGGGCGGCGACGAAATGCCGAGCCGCGTCCGAACGGCGACGGTCGCCTGGCGCCCCGGTGGAATCGGTGACGATCGCCTCACCACAACGGAGGTGGATCCGCGCGCGTCTGCTCTTCGTGAGCGAGTAGTAGACGCCGTTGCGGAACGTGGGGTGGAAGAACGCGAAGTCGTCGATGCGTTCGGTCTCGACGATGAGGCCGAGACCCATCGCGTCCTCGAGCGAGTCGAGCACGGTGGCTTCGCCGAGTTCCGAGGCGGCGACGACCTGGCCGAGCGTGAAGATGCGACCCAGCACCGATGCGGTCTGGACCACCACACGCGCCTCGGGCGGTAGCGCCCGGAGTCGGCGGACAACGAGGCCGCGCACGTCTTCGGGAACGATTTCCGACACCGGGACGTCGGGTTCGAGTTCGAGCTGTCGCAGTACCTCCCGAACTCGCAGCGGGTTCCCCGCGGTCACCGAGACCAGCTCGTTGAGTTGACCGATCCATTCCTCGCGTCGTTCATTCGGGGCCAGGGCGTCGATGAGGGCGCGGATCTCGTGGT
>JBBQXR010000234.1:0-5797 GCA_038209455.1 Acidimicrobiia bacterium | reverse complement strand
CTTCCGTGCCGTACGACCAGAACGGTGCACGTAGGCCTTGGCGTCTTCCGGCGGATCCTCGACCAGACCAACCTCGAGCGCCAGACGCTCTTGTTCTCGGCGACGCTCGACGGCGCTGTGGGTGTCCTCACCGATGAGTACCAACGCTTCCCGGTGCGTCACGAAGTGGCCGGGGTCGAGTCCGACGCTGCCGACGCCGAGCATCGCTTCGAGCGCATCAGCAGCGAGAACCGGTTGACCCGCGCCGCCGAGGTGATCGGGACCGAAGGTCCGACGATCGTGTTCTGTCGCACGCGTCACGGCGCCGACAAGGTGGCCAAGAAGCTCTCGCAGAACGGCGTCGAGTCGGCACCGATCCACGGTGGGTTGTCACAGGCGAAGCGCGATCGCGCGTTGCAGGACTTCGCGCGCGGTCGGGTTCATGCGCTGATCGCCACCGATGTCGCGGCACGCGGGATCCACGTCGACGACGTCGCGTGCGTGGTGCACTTCGATCCGCCCGAGGACGCGAAGGCCTACGTGCACCGCTCCGGCCGCACGGCGCGGAAGGGCGCGACCGGCGTGGTCGTGTCGTTCGTCCTGCCCGACCAGGTGCGTTCGAGTCTCAGCCTCCAACGCGAACTCGGACTCGTCGAGCCCGACTACGCGCCGCAGAAGCGGTCGCGTCCGGCCAAGGAGAACCGCGGCCAGGGTGGCCGTCCGGCCCCGCGTCGCGATCGCGGTCGCAACGATGGCGGTTCCGGTCGGCGTTCGACCGAAGGTTCCGGGACCCGACACGAGAGTGGTGCCGGGACGCCGCGCCGCGAAGGCACCCCGGCTCGGCGCGAAGGCGCCCCGGTGCGTCGTGAGGGAACTCCCGTGCGGAGTGCTCGCGACGGAGCGGGTCGGACCGAGCGGCGTGACGGTGCGCCGTCGGCCGGTCACAACGAATCCGGCTCCGCCCGCCCCGAGGCGCGGCACGAGACGGCGACTCCTCCGGGCCGCACGCGTCGCGGTCGGCGCTGACCGCGCCCATTCACCACCGGATCATCCGGCGGATCTGATGACCCGTCAGGTTGCTCTCTAGACTGCCGCCCTCATGGATCTCCGGTTCTCCGAGGCTGACGTCGCCTTTCGTGTTCAGCTCCGGGAGTGGTTGGCCCGTGAGCTGCCCACGCTCGCGCCGCAACCGGCCCGTGACGACTGGAACGCGCGCCGGACCTGGGACACCGACTGGCAGCGGCGGCTGTTCGAAGCCGGGTACGCGGGCCTCAACTGGCCGGTGGAGTACGGCGGCCAGGCTGCGCCTCCGAGCCAGCAACTCGTGTTCCTCGAGGAGACCACCCGCGCTCGCGCCCCGTACGTCGGCGTGAACTTCGTCGGGTTGCTGCACGCCGGCCCGACGATCGTCGCCGAGGGCACGCCGGAGCAGAAGGCCGCCCACCTGCCGAAGATCCTGCGCGGTGACGAAGTTTGGTGTCAGGGCTTCTCCGAACCAGGGTCGGGATCGGACCTCGCATCCTTGCGGACGCGTGCCGTCCGCGACGGCGACCACTACGTGGTGACCGGGCAGAAGATCTGGTGCTCCTACGGGCAGATCGGCGACTACGGCGAGCTGCTCGTCCGCACCGATCCCGACGCCCCGAAGCACAAGGGCATCACGTGGCTCATGCTGCCGATGGACCTGCCCGGTATCGAAGTCCGCCCACTCAAGACCGTCCTCGGATCGTCGGAGTTCGCCGAGCTGTTCCTGGATGAGGTCCGGGTTCCGGTCGATTGCCGGGTCGGTGCGGAGAACGACGGTTGGCGGGTCACCAACGTCACCCTCTCCTTCGAGCGCGGCACCGCATTCGTGAGTGACCTGGTCGACACGACCCGCCTCGTGGAGGATCTTGCGCCGTACGTGCGGGATCCCGCCCATCGGCGCGAGCTCGGCCACATCGCGGCGGAGCTCGACGCGGTCTGGATGTTGATCAAGCGCAACGTCACGCAGTCGGCGCGCGGCTCCAGCGGTCGCGGTCCGTTCATGATCAAGCTCGCGTACAGCGAGGCGTGCCAGAAGCTCGGCGAGCTCGCGCTGCGGGTGCTCGAACGGGGGATCCTCATCGTCGACGGCGAGGGTCCGTTCGTGGAGGAACGTCTGCGGATGCTCGCGTTCACGATCGCGGCCGGCACCTCGCAGATCCAACGCAACATCCTGGGTGAACGGGTGTTGGGGCTGCCGAGGGAGCCGAGATGAGGAGGGGCGCATGAACTTCGATCTCGACGACGACCAGATCGCGCTCCGGGACGGCATCCGTTCCCTCGTCGAAGGCCGGTTCCCGATGGAGCGGGTACGCAACGGTTTCGACCGCGCCACCTACGACGAGTTGGCGGCCGCCGGTGTCTTCTCGCTGCGGGCGGATGGATTCGGTTGGTCCGATGCTGCGGTCGTCTACGAAGAACTGGGACGCGGCCTGATCCCTGGTCCGCTGGTTTGGTGTTCCGGACGCGAGCGCGTCACGACCGGGCTCGACGCGCGGCTCGCCGGTGCCGACCTGGTGGAGTTCTTCGACACCGTCGACGACATCGTGGTGCTCGACGGCGATTCGGTCCGCCTGGTCGCGACCGCGGACGTGACCGCCGACGGCCCGGCCGACTGGCCGCTCGACCCGTTGACGCCGATCTGGCGATTGCACGATCAGCTGCCCACGGGCACCCCAGCCGACGAGACCGCAGACGAACTCCGTACGTACGGCGCGCTCCTGACCGCCGCGTACTGCGTCGGTATGGCAGACCGACTCACCGAACTCGCGGTGGGGTACGCACAGGAACGTGAGCAGTTCGACCGCCCGATCGGTTCGTTCCAAGCGGTCAAGCACCTCTGTGCCGACATGGCGGTGCGGGCCGAGATCGCCCGGGTCGCCGTGCACGCGGCCGCGTGTGTGATGGACGACCCGGAGACCGGCTCCCTCGCCCGTGCGCTGGCCGGGGCGAAGCTGCTCGCGGGTGAGGCGGCCGTGCTCAACGGACGGAGCGCCACCCAGGTCTACGGGGGCATGGGGTTCACCTGGGAGGTCGACATCCACCTCTACCTCAAGCGGGCCTGGGTGTTCGAGACGCAGTTCGGTGGGAGTGACGAGCACGCCGATGCCGTCGCCGCCACGATGCCGACCCCCGCCTAGGAGCGCACGGTGACCAACGCCGAGGACTGGCAGCCGCTGCTCGACGATCTCGCAGTCCGGCAGGTGGCGGCCGCCGCGATGGGCGGCGAGGAACGGCTCGCCCGGCACCGTGAATCGGGTCGGCTCGACGCGCGGGCGCGGGTCGCGTTGCTCGTCGACGACGGGACGTTTCGGGAGATCGGTGCGCACGCCGGCAGTGTCGGTCGGGGCATGACCCCGGTCGCGCCCGCCGACGGCCTGGTTGCCGGTCACGGCACGATCGACGGTCGGCCGGTGCTCGTCGGCGCCGAGGACTTCACGGTGATGGGCGGATCGATCGGGATCGCCACCCACGCCAAGCGGTACCGCCTGGCGCAGTTGGCACTCCAGGAGCAGGTGCCACTCGTGATGTTGCTCGAAGGCGCGGGGGAGCGGGCGCAGAATGCGTTCGAGCGCTACCCGCACGCGCCCAACGACCTCCAGGCCTTGATCCGGCTCCAGGGTGTCGTTCCCACGGTCGCCGTCGTGATGGGCGCGAGCGCTGGTCACGGCGCGCTCACTGCGCCGCTCATGGATCTGACGATCATGGTCGAGGGGGCCGCGCTCTTCACCGCCGGACCGCCACTCGTCGCCGCGGCAACCGGGGAAGAGGTCGGCAAGGAAGCGCTCGGCGGCACGGCGATCCACACGACGATCTCCGGGGTCGCGCAGAACTCCGCACCGGACGACGAGGCGGCACTCGATCTGGTGCGCCGGTACCTCTCCTACTTCCCGTCGAATGCGACCCTCGCCGCGCCGGCAGTCCGCGCCACCGACGGGCCACGCGTGATCGACGCGATGCTCGACATCGTCCCCCCGGATCCGCGTCGTCCCTACGACATCCGCAAGGTCGTGGAACTGATCGTCGACGACGGCGAATGGTTCGAGGTGCAACCCGGCTTCGGTCGATCCCTCGTGACCGGTCTGGGTCGGCTGGGCGGGAGATCAGTCGCGATCGTGGCCAACAACCCGGCGGTGAAGGCAGGTGCGATCGACAGTGAAGCCGCGCAGAAGGCCGCCCGGTTCCTGGACGTCGTCGCACCGTTCGCTCTGCCGGTGGTGTTCCTCGCCGACAACCCGGGTGTGCTGGCGGGAACCCAGGCCGAACAGTCGGGAATCCTGCGCCACGCCGCGCGGATGTACGCGGCTCAGGCGCAGGTGCGAGGGCCGAAGCTGCACGTGACCCTGCGCAAGGCCTACGGGTTCGGCTCTTCGCTGATGGCAATGAACCCGTTCGATGCGCAGACCACCACGCTCGCGTTTCCGGGGGCCCGGCTCGGCGCCATGCCGGCGGAGAGCGGTGCGGACGCAGCCGGGATCGAGCCCGACGTGCGGGCGCTCCTCGAACACGCCGAGTTGGGTGGCGCGTACGCGGCGGCGGATCGCCTGAGTTATGACGACGTCATCGATCCCCGCGCGTTGCGCAACGAACTGTTGGGCGCCTTGGGCATGACCACGGCCCGGCCCGGCCCGGCCACTACGGAACCTGGCGCCGGAGCTTCGCGCTGAGATCGTCGACCGAGGCTGCCGGGGCGAGATAGTTGCCCGTCGCCGCGGTGCATCCGGCCTGGCGGACCCGCTCCAGGTGCTCTTCGGTCTCGATCCCCTCGGCGATCACGCTCACTCCGAGGAGCGCCGCGAGGCTCATGAGCGCGGGCAACATCGGATCGCCTTCTGCGCTCGTCTGGACCAGCGAACGGTCGAGCTTCACGTGGGTAATGCCGTAACGGCGGACCGCGAGGGGGGAGGCATGGCCGGTCCCGAAGTCGTCGATCGCGATGGAACATCCGAGTTCGCGGAGCCCGGCCAGTTCGGCGCTGGCGCGCCGGGCCCGGTCGATCTCGGCGATCGCGGGCTCCGCGATGTCGAAGCCGACGCGCCGGGGGTCGATGCGGTAGCGAGCGAAGACGGAGCGGATCCGTTCCACTGCGCCCGACCACGTGAGCTGGCTCGCGCTCAGGTTGAGCCAGATCAGCGGAGGCGCGATCCCGGCGGCATCCCACTCTGCGAACTGGCGACATGCCGCGTCGAGCACGTAGCCGCCGAGCGGTGCGTCGAGGCCGGCGAGCATCGCCGCGTTGAGGAACTCGCCCGGGAGGAGGAGGCCACGCTGCTCGTGATTCCACCGCACGAGCGCCTCGGCCGAGATGATGCGGTCGGTCGTGAGGTCGAAGACCGGCTGCCAATGGACGACGAGTTCACCGCGCTCGAGCGCGTCGCGCAGGCCGGCCTCGGTGTCGAGGTGCTCCAGGACCCGCTGACGGAGCGCGTCGTCGTAGAGCACGACGCGGTCGCGCCCGCGCGCCTTGGCCACGTACATCGCCGCGTCGGCGTCCCGCAGGACCGCCTCCGGACTCTCCGAGGTGGGGCCGGCGATGGCAACGCCGATGCTGGTGCCGACCTCGAGGCGGTGGCCGTCCGGGTGGAAGGGCTCGGCGAAGGCCTCCTGGACCCGCTCGGCCATCGCCATCGCCGCCGCAACGTCTTCGAGTTCCTCGCAACAGATCACGAACTCGTCGCCGCCGAGCCGAGCCACGGTGTCCTCGGGGCGGACGATGGATACGAGGCCCTTGGCGAACAGGGTCAGCAGCTCGTCCCCCGCGGTGTGTCCGAGGCTGTCGTTCACGACCTTGAAC
>JBBQXR010000233.1:0-5800 GCA_038209455.1 Acidimicrobiia bacterium | reverse complement strand
CTCGCCTCGTCGAACCAGTGGCGAGCGTCGTCGAGCCGGCCGTCGAGCGCGCACACCAGCGCGTACGACCACCGGGCATCTACCTCCGGATAGTCCAGGTCGGGTTCGAGCCACTTCTCGCGAATGTTGCGTTCCAACGCGGCCACGTGTTCGGCCTCACCGAGGGTCCAGGCAATGTCGACTGCGTACGCCAGCGCGATCTGCGCGTTCGGCGCCCAACCACCGGCCCGGTCCAGCGCCGGCATCGACTCGTCGAGGATCGGTCGCGCTCGCTCGTGCTGACCGTCGAGCGCCAATCCACGCGCCGCGGCCAGCCGCAACGCAAGCCCCGCCCAGCGCGTGTCGGGTCGCTCGGAAGCCGCGAGGAGCACATCGGCAACGTCGCCCCCGAGATTCATGCCTCCGACGACGTCACGCACCATGGGCACGACGAGCACCTGGAGGTACTGATTGGACCCAGGCGCGATTCGGGGCAGCAACGCCAGCGCCGCGTCGAGATCGTCGGCCGCGGCATCGAAGTCACCGACCACAGTTTCGAGGCGCGATCGAACCGCCAGAAAAAACGCCTCCATCGCGACGAGGCCCTGCGCACGGAACCTATCGACATCCGGGCCGAGGAGGGCGATGGCCGCCCGCCACTCCCCACTGGTGAACAAGCCGCCGAAGGTTCCGCTCGTCAACAGGGCCCGGGCCTCGGCTCCGGTCGCGGGGGCGTTGTACCGGAACCCCACTTGCTGCTCCACCCCCAGGTTCGCGACGACCCCACGCAACTCGCGGTACTCCTCGTCGTCGACCGGAATCCCCGGCGTCGTCGGATCGTTGTGATCCCGTTCCTCGAGCTCAGCTTGGCGGACCAGGGCCCATTCGCGATCGCGCCGTTCGTCTCGCAGCCAGCCCCGGGCCAGCCGGGCGAGCCGCCACGAGACGGTGATGTCCTCCAGCGTGTTCGCGAGATCGACGAGTTCGACCACGAAGTCGGCCGCCGCGTCGACCCCTTCCGAGGTTGCGAGCTGATCCGCTGCGACCTCGACGTCGGAGAGCACCGATCCGGGGTCCGCCTGCGCGAGCAGACCGGCCCGCGCCGTGCGGCACTGCACCTCGACGAGGCGGTCGTCGCCGTCTTCGAGCAGCTCGGCCGCCGTCCGCAGTGCCCCGAGTTCTTCGTGGCGCGCGTAGCGATCCGCGGCGTCGTCGGCCACGACGAGCGCGTACGGCACGCCGCGTTCCGCGCCCGGCATCGCGGCACTGTGGAGGTAGTGACGGGCGAGCATCGCCGCGGTCGCCGGGTCAGGCGCACCACGAAGTTCTTTCTCGATCGCCTCGGCGATGGCCCGATGCATGCGAACCTGACGACTCGGATTCAGCTCCTCGACCAATGTGTGGCGGAACAGCGCGTGGGTGAACGAATACCGGTCGAACTCGTCAGTGGCGCCGACAACGCTCGCAGCAAGGGCCTCGTCGATCGCGTCGAGGGCGTCGTCCTCGTCGATCTTGGTGACGATCGCGGCGATGGTCAACGGGAACGACACCTCGAACAGCGCGCCGGCGGCGAGGAGCTTGTTCGCATCCGGCGACAGCCGGGAGAGACGGCGGCCGATCACGTCACGCACGCCGGCAGGGATGCTCAGCTCGGCGTCCGGCGCCGCGACCCACACGCCGTCCTCGACGCGCAGCTGTCCTTCGTCGGCGAGATGCAACAACGTCTCGCGCAGGAAGAACGGGTTGCCGTCGGTCTCGGCGGCGAGGCGCTGGGCGAACTCCGGCGGGACCGGATGACCGGAGATACGTTCGAGCAAGGCCTGCACGTCGTCGGGCCCGAGGCCGTCGAGCGCGATGCGAGTGACCTCGACCTCGCGCTGCAGCTCCGGCAGAGCCTTCGCGAACGGATGACGGCGATCCAGGTCGGTCTCGCGATAGGTGCCGATGACGAGAACGTGGGTACGGGCTGCGACGCGTGCCAAGTTCCGCAACATGCCGACGGTCGCGTCGTCGGCCCAGTGCAGGTCCTCGACGACGAGCGCGACCGGTCCTGCGTCGCTGAGGCGGACGAGCACCTGCCCCACCGCGTCGTGGAGGCGCGCGGTCTCGGCATCGGCCGGAATCGGGACTGGCTCTCCGGCGTCGGGTACCGCTGCCATGATCGCCGGGGCGAGTCGCGCAACAACCGCCGCATCGTTGCCGAGCGACGCACGAACGCTCGCGGCCGAGGTTCGGCGCGCCCAGTCGGTCAGCGCCTCGGCAAACGGCGCGTAGGGCACGACGTCACCGTCGTGACATCCACCGATCAGCACGGTGAGGCCGTCGAACGCAGCGCACACCTCGGCCGCGAGGCGCGTCTTGCCGATCCCGGGTTCTCCGGCGATGAGCACCAGACCGCCCGTGCCGTCTCGGGCCGCGGTCAGACGACCCGCGAGGAGCTCACGCTCCCGGGTCCGTCCCACGTACGGGGACCTGGTCCGCAGATCCGCCGCGCCGGCGGCCGGCTCCCAGCCGACGTCGAAGGTCGGTACCGGTTCGGGGAGACCCTTGAGATCGAGATTCCCGATCGCGGTCATCTCGTGGCCGCCGCGACCGCGGGCGAGGATCCGCACAACCTCGGCGACCAGGATGTGGCCGCCCTCGGCGGCGGCGCACAATCGTGATGCCTCTACGACCGGGGTTCCGAAACAGTCGCCGTCCTCAAGACTCACGTCGCCGGCGGAAATGCCCACTCGGATCGCCAGGGCGAGTTGCTCGTTCCGGGCGTGGAGATCGACGGCTCGCTGCATCGCCACCGCGGCTGCGACCGCCTCCGCCGCGCCGGCGAACATCACGAGCACACCGTCGCCGAGGCCCTTCACCACCGTGCCGCCATTCGCCTGAGCGGCGTCGATCAGCGACCGGTCGTGATCGCGACGCATGGACTCGGACCGTTCCTCGCCAAGATCGGCACGCAGTGCAGTCGAGCCGACGAGATCGGTGACGAGGATCGTCGCGGTCTGGGTTGCCATCGACTCGTCCGTGATCCTCTCGTGGCGATGCGCGCCCGTGCCTGCCATCTGCGCCTCGGCGCTTGGTCGAGACGCTACCCGCCGCCGCCGAACCAGTCGCCGGTTGCTCCTGTACACGACGCGACGGGCACGTCACACCGAGCAGGCTCTGGTAGCGGTCGGTTGTCGGGTACGAAGCCCACGTGGAACGCCACGGAGGACCGTGGCGATACGCAGTTCCTCGCCCGGGGTGTTTCACGCGGCGACGAGTTGCATCGACGTCGGTGGGTCAAGCGGTCGCGGCAACTGCTCGGGCCACGACGAGGACGCAGCCTCCGACACCGAGCACGCGACGCCACGGGTTCACACCCCGGATCACTTCATCGAGAGCCCACCAGGCGAGTGCGCCCGTGCCGATCCAACCGACGACGTCGGCGGCGCCGGATTCGTCCGACACGAACCAACCGGCCGCGACACTCGCACCGAAGATCCACAGCGGGAGGTTCGGGAACTGGGCGACGACGATGGCACCGGTCGTCCGATCGCGGAACCACCAGTCAACACTTGTCGGTCGGATCTTCACGGGCCCACCCTGTTGGTTGTCATTCGCGCAGTCTCCCGCAACGCCTTCATTCGAGCGGGTGAGGATGGCGAGCGGTGGTCGATACCAACCATCGTGGACTCAACCCGGATGGTCGCAAGCGGGGGACACCGCACCCGGCGGGTCCGGCCATTAGTTGGGGACGACCTGCCATGGCTCGGATTCGTCGTTGCGCTTCCCGGTATAGGGGCAGCCCGCCCGGTCGACCCCGCCGGTGCTCAGCAGCAATGCGGTGTCGTGATACGTCGTCGACGTCCCTCCGATCCTGATCGTGATCGTCGGCACGGAACGGTCGACTGCGGTGTTGCAGAGTTTCGGATCGCCGCCGGGACGACCGGCAGCGTGGTGGTCGGAGCCGTCGAAGTTCTCGAAGCCGGTCTGGGCAAGGATCAGGCTGGACCCCACAGGGATCGAGTTCGTACCCCAGAGTGCGTAGGTGCTGCTACCGATCTTCACCGACACCGAGACTCCGGTGATTGGCGCGTTCGTAAGGTTCTCGACCTTGACCGCCGAGGTGTCCCACCCGCCGCTGGACGTATCCGGTGTCCCGACGAACATCACACCTGCGGACCCCATCCACGGGTTCGGCTTGGGCTGCGGGAGACCGGGGTGGTGGGTGTCGTAATAACCGACGCTGACCCGGATCGGCGGCCCGGTCGCCGCGTTGACGGTGACGGGTGCGGTGGCGGTGCCCGTGAGGTTGGCGGTGTCGGTCACGGTGACAGTGATCGTGTAGTTCCCAACAGTCGTGTAGGTGTGGCCCAGGCTGGCCGCAGCCTGAGTGGTGGCGGTGGTGCCGTCACCGAAGTCGAACGTGTACGACGCGATCGGGGTGGCATCGGTATCGGTCGACGCAGACGCGTTGGCCGTGACGATCAGAGGTGCCGTGCCACTCGTCGGAGTGACACTCAATCTCGCAACCGGTGGCGCGTCGGGTGGGGTGGGATTGACGGTGACGGGTGCGGTGGCGGTGCCCGTGAGGTTGGCGGTGTCGGTCACGGTGACAGTGATCGTGTAGTTCCCAACAGTCGTGTAGGTGTGGCCCAGGCTGGCCGCAGCCTGAGTGGTGGGGGTGGTGCCGTCACCGAAGTCGAACGTGTACGACGCGATCGGGGTGGCATCGCTATCGGTCGACGCAGACGCGTTGGCCGTGACGATCAGAGGTGCCGTGCCACTCGTCGGAGTGACACTCAATCTCGCAACCGGTGGCGCGTCCACCGGCGGACCGGCCGCTCGGTAGGCCGTGAGACCCGCCATCCAGGTTCCCGTCGTGGCGCCAGTCGCCGCGACACCGCCGGTCGCCGAAGCGATGCGGTACCCGGCGCCGAGGTGGTCCTTGCCGATCGTCAATATCGGGAGCGTGGTCCAACCGGCAGCCCACGTCGGCGCGTTGCCGGACTCGTTGCCGACCGCACCGAAGAACAGGTCTCCGGCCTGGGCCGCGGTAGCGGTTCCGGAACTCCAGGTAGTCGCCGTCCCGGTCGCTGCCGCACCGCCGACCTCGGCGACACCAACGCCGGAGAACTCGTCGGCATTGATGTGGTAGTTCGTGCTGGCCGGGAACGTGAACCGGATCGCCGACCCTGCCGCCAGCGGCGCGGTCGCGATCGTCGAGAACGCGATCATTCGGTCCTTCGAGGTTCCGTCGTTGACGTCGCGATCGACGTGATAGGCGTCGCCCGCCGCATCGGTGATCGTGACCGGACCCGTCAACGAGGTGGTCGACCCGAACAGCGCGCTCCCGAGTACAGCGTCGCCCGACTGCACACCGGCAGATGACACCGTCAAGACTGCCGTGGTGCCACGGGCGGACACCGTCCCCGTCGCGCTCGCAACCCGGCCGACATATGCGATTCCAGTCGCGCCTGATGGCGTGGCATCGACGACGGTCACGATTGCGCCGAGCGCCAGTACCGAGACGAGCACCGCGCTCGAGATCATCGTGAACCGTCGGCGGCGCCGGTCGGTTGGACGACGGCGCGTCGCCTCTCGGCGTGCCGCGAGCGCGCTCTGAGTGCGGTTCTGCCCCATTGAAGCCTCCTGCGTAGGTCTGCGCCGGGAGTATGCCGTATGTACGGATCTACCGCATGGCGACGCTTCGAGCGAACCGGGGCATTAGTTCCCGAGGCCAACGACACCGTCTGACCGCAGCCGGCACATGCCTGCGAACCCCTCGTCGGCGATGGAGTCCTCGTGCCCCAAATGGCCACAGTGCATCAACGTCACCCAC
>JBBQXR010000232.1:0-5808 GCA_038209455.1 Acidimicrobiia bacterium | reverse complement strand
TCGGCGCGAGCCCCACCTCCTCGGAGGACACACCATGACCCTCACCGAACCCGTCGTCTCCACGAGCCCGTATCTCACGGGCAACTTCGCACCGGTACGCGAGGAGGTGAGCACCGACGAACTCCCGGTCACGGGCGCCATTCCCGAGGAGTTGGAAGGGCGCCTGCTGCGCATCGGTCCGAACCCGGTAGTCGATCCCGACCCCGCGACCTACCACTGGTTCACCGGCAGCGGCATGGTGCACGGGCTCTGGTTGCGCGGCGGCCGCGCGGTGACGTACCGCAATCGGTACGTGCGCTCCGACTCCGTGGTCGAGGCCCTCGGCGGTCGTGCGACGCCCGGTCCCCACCACGGCATGGGCGACAACACTGCGAACACCAACGTCATTGCGCACGCGGGGAACACGTTCGCGATTGTGGAGGCCGGCGGCCTGCCCGTGCAGCTCACCGACGATCTCGAGACCGTCGCCCGATCCGATTTCGACGGCACGTTGCCTGGTTCCTTCACCGCCCATCCGCACCGCGACCCCGCGACCGGCGAACTCCATGCCGTCGCGTACTACTGGGAGTGGAACTACCTCCAGTACATCGTCGTCGGCGTCGACGGGAAGATCCGCCGCACGGTGAACGTCCCGGTGCCGGGCAGCCCCATGGTGCACGACTGTGCGATCACCGAGTCGCGCGTCGTGCTCCTCGACATGCCGGTGACGTTCAATATCGACGCCGCGATGAACGGCGCCACGCTCCCCTACCGCTGGGACGCGGAGTACGGGGCACGGGTCGGTCTGTTGACGCGTGAGGCGGACGCCGACTCCACCGTGTGGTGCGAACTCGACGACCTCTGTTACGTGTACCACCCGCTCAATGCGTACGACGACGGCGACAACGTCGTGATGGACATCGCCGTGCACCCGAAGATGTTCGCGACCGACACGAACGGTCCGAACGAAGGCCCGCCGGTCTTCGAGCGCTGGACGATCGATCCCGTCGGCCGGCGCGTCGGGCGCGACGTGATCTCGGACATCCCGCAGGAGTTCCCGCGCGCCGACGAGCGGTTGACCGGACGCAAGCACCGCTACGGCTACTGCGCGACGTTCGGCGGCGAGGGGCTGAGCCAGCCGGGCAACATCATCAAGCACGACCTCGTCGCCGGCACCGCGCAGATCCACGACCTCGGTAGGCGCAGGACGCAGGAGCCGGTCTTCGTGCCCAAGCATGCCTCGGCCGCAGAAGACGAAGGATGGGTCATGGCCTACGTCCACGATCCCGAGCGCAACGCGGCCGACGTCGTGATCCTCGACGCCCAGGACTTCGCCGGTCCGCCGGTCGCCACCATCCACCTCCCGGTCCGGGTTCCCTTCGGCTTCCACGGCAACTGGGTCGCTAGCTGATTGCTCGTTCGCTCGCGCCCCTGATGGTCATGCCCTCAGTGGGGCTCGCTGCCTCGCGGCTGCCCTATCCCTTTGCTTGCGCGCCTGAAACTCAGGCCTGGCGCTCGATGTAGCGGACGGGGCACGGGGCGGCGGCGCGGGCGACGCCGCCGATCTGGGCGGCACGCGGTGCCGCGGTCGCGAACTCGGCGGTGATCTCGTACCGGGCGAGCATCGTGGTGAGCACGGTCGTCATCACCGACAGCGAGAACGGTTGCGCCGGGCACGTATGCGGGCCGTGACCGAACGCGGTCACCAACTCACGGTTCGGTCCCCCGCCGCGATCGTCGCGGATCCGGCGGCGGATCCATCGGTCGGGGTCGTAGGTGCGCAGGTCGTCCGTCGCGAGATTCGTGAGCGGGAGCAATGTCGCCAGCGTGACGCCCGGTTCCACCTGCCAGGTGCGGGTGCCGTCGTCCACCGTCATGGGCCGGAGCACGGCCCGCAACATGATCGACCGCTGCGCGATCCGGGTCGACTCGAGCGCGCATCGCTCGGCCAGTCCGGTGTCGCCCGAGCGCACGGCGTCGGCGAGGCCGGGCCGGGTGATCACGTCGATGAGCAACCACCCGAGGGCGGAGAACAGGTTGGACATCGATCCCAGGTGCACGAGGATCACGTCGCGTGCGATCCCCTGCGTCCGATCGTCTGGCGTCGCATCGGCCCAGGTGCTGATGATGCGCTGGAAATGGTCCGCCGGTGGCGCGGGATCGGCGTCGCGAGTGGCGATGGCGCTCGCGACGATCGACTCGGCCGTGGTCATCGCTGCCCGCTCCGCGGCGTAATCGCTCGCCGCCACGGCGGCCATGGCGCCGGGATCGACGAACGCCGCCGCACCGTCGAGCGCATCGAGCGCGGTCACCAACTCGTCGAACCGGTCGGAGGTGCCACACGGGCCGCTCCAGGTCGCCAAGCCGATGCGGTGTCCCAGGCGACGGGTGAAGTCGAACGCGTCGACGGTGCCGTCCGGTCCCAACTCGTCGCAGCCGGTGTCGATGGCGGCGCGCACGACGTCGAGATATTGGACGACGTCGTCGCGGGCGAACAGGTCGTGCGGGAACGTGCGCCGGTCACGGAACAGTTCCGGCGGGAGCTTTCGGCGCAGCATCTGCCAATCGGCGATTCCCTTGCTCGCGTCGGCCTCCACTGCGGCGTAGAAGCTCTGAACGCCGACGGCCGAGAACAGGAACAGGAAGGGCGAACGTGCACCCTCGATCACGAAGATGTCGCCGAGTTCGCGACGAGCCGCGGCAATGGTCGCAACCGGATCGGCGACCTCGTCGTCCCACGGCAGCCGGGTGTCGGCCGTTGGGGGCGCGGGCGTGATGAGGCTGCTCGGGGGCACGCCGCATCATGGCGCGAGCCCGGGTGATCCGCCCGGCCGGTCACGACGCAGAACCGCGAGACCGTGGCGGCCGGAGGTGTCAGACTCCCGCCATGACGAGCCACTTGATCCAACACTCGCCTCGGATGTCGTTGGCGCCGTACCCGGTGCGGCCCGTGACCGACGACGTCGAAGCCTCGGCCCGGAGGCACCCGGACAAGGTCGCGTTCATCGACGGGATCTCCGGCGCGACGTACACCTTCGCGGAGGTGGTGACGGCGGCGCGACGACTGGGACGGGTGCTCCAGGACGAGGGGCTGGGGGTTGGCGACCGGGTCGGGATCGTGGCGACGAACTCCCCCGAGTGGGCGATCGTGTTCCTCGCCACGTTGTTCGCGGGTGGCACGGTCACCACGCTCAACCCGCTCTACACCGAGCGCGAGATCAGAGAGCAGTTCGCCGACTCCACTCCAACGTCGGTGTTCGCAGTCGAGGCCACGGCTGCGCCGGTACGTGCGGTCTGGGGTGATCGGCCGAACTTCCACCTCACTGACGACGTGTGGGAACTCGCAGCCAACGCCGCGGGCGATGTGCTGCCGGTCGAGTTCGACCCGTCCACCCACCTCGCGGTGCTTCCGTACTCGTCGGGGACGACCGGTGCTCCGAAAGGGGTGATGCTCTCCCACTTCAACCTCACGAGCAACGTGCGCCAGACCCTGTCGTCCGGTTTGGTGGACGGCTTCTCGGTGAGCGTGGTGTTCCTGCCCTTCTTCCACATCTACGGGATGGCCGTCCTGCTCCTGCCGGGGCTCGCCGCGGGTGCCACCCAGATCACGATGCCCGCGTTCGATCCGGCGCGGTTCCTCGCGCTGGTGAACGACCACCGCGCGACCAACCTCTTCATGGTCCCGCCGGCGCTGCTCGCCCTGGCGAACTCCGACGCCACCGTCAAGATGGAATCGGTCCGCTACATCATGTCGGGCGCGGCGCCGCTGCCACTCGATGTGGCGCGCCGGGTCGCCGAACGGTTCGACGTGATCGTCGTGCAGGGGTACGGCATGACCGAAGCAAGTCCCGTGACTCACATCTCGCTGCTCGGCCGGGACAAGGAGGGCACGGTCGGACCGCCGGTCCCCGACACCATCCAGAAGGTGGTGGATCTGGACACCGGCGAGACGTTGCCGCACGGCGAGATCGGCGAGTTGCTCGTGCAGGGTCCCCAGGTGATGCAGGGCTATTACGGCCGCCCCGACGCCACCGCCGAGACGATCCACGAAGATGGCGAGGGCCGTTGGTTGCGGACCGGAGACATCGTCTCGGTCGATGCGGACGGCTACGTGACGATCCACGACCGGGCCAAGGAGATGATCAAGTACAAGGGGTACCAGATCGCGCCGGCCGAGTTGGAGGCGCTGATCATGGAGCACCCCGATGTCGTCGACGTGGCGGTGATCCCGAAGGACGGCGGCACGGCAGACGGCGAGTACCCGAAGGCGTTCGTGGTTCGCCAATCCGGGAGCGACCTCGACGAGGCCGCGGTGATGGCTCACGTGACCGCCGTCGTCGCGCCGTACAAGAAGGTGCGGGAGGTCGAGTTCATCGACGCCATCCCGAAGAACCCCAGCGGGAAGATCCTGCGGCGGGAACTCAAGGCCGCCGAGATCGCCAAGGGTTGACATTGCCGACGTCTCGGCGGCGAACGGCCTAGATTCGGTCCGACCACCGTTCCCCGAACCAACGGAGTGCACCGATGCCCGCACCGACCCCTGCAGAACTCGGACCCCTCGCCGGCCTCGCCGGTACCTGGGAGGGCTCGAAAGGGCTCGACGTCTCGTACCACAACGCAGACGGAGTGATCGGTGACACCCCGTACCGGGAGCAGGTCACGCTCAGTCCGTTCGGACCGGTGGACAACGGCCACCAGAAGCTCTTCGGTCTCGACTACCGCATGGCCGCATGGCGCGACGGCGAGGACGACCCGTTCCACACCGAGATCGGATACTGGATGTGGGACTCGGTCCGCACCGAGATCTACCGGTGCGTGATGGTGCCGCGCGCGACCGTGCTCCTCTCCGGAGGCGTGGTTGCGGCGGACGCCAAGTCGTTCACGCTCAACTCTGCGCTCGGCGGTAAGGACTGCTTCGGAATCCTCCAGAACCCGCACGTCGACGAACACGCCAGCACGCGGAAGTTCACGATCACGATCGACGTCGGCGAGGACACCTGGTCGTACCAGGAGAGCATGGACGTCTACATCTCGCGCCTCGGCGAAGAGATGCAGCACAAGGACGGGAACACGCTCACGCGCGTCGCCGACTGAGGTCGGCGGCACGCCGCCGTGTCCGCGCGATCGGCGATGCCGACGCGTAGGGTGCGCGGATGGATCAGCTCACTGCGCTCGGCGTCGCGCGCACCGAATTCGAACGACGGCTCCGCGCGGTCGGCCCGGGTGACTGGGATCGGGCCACGCCGTGTGTCGAATGGAACGTGCGGGATCTCGTCACGCACGTGCTCGGCGGTACCCGGATGGCTTCGGCGCTGATCGACGGTTGCTCCCGCGAGGAAGCGATCGGCATCCTCCGCGCGGAGGAGTTCCCTGATGACGTCGGTGCCACCTTCGTCGAGGTGGCCGACGCACAGGCGCGTGCCTTCGCCCAGGTCGGCGCTCTGGAACGCACGTGTGCCCACCCGTCCGGCGACTT
This sequence comes from Acidimicrobiia bacterium, assembly GCA_038209455.1. Lineage (GTDB taxonomy): Bacteria > Actinomycetota > Acidimicrobiia > IMCC26256 > JAENVU01 > JAENVU01. The sequence goes on along the minus strand of JBBQXR010000232.1, from coordinate 353 downwards.
CCCGGGCACGGTGCTGCTCGGATTTCGGATCGGGGATTACACGCTCCACGCCTGGGATCTCGCCCGCGCCATCGGGGCCGACGAGACACTGCCCGACGAGTTGGTGGCCCACGTCTGGGAGGCGATCCAGCCGATGGTGCCGATCATCGGCACGATCGGCGTCTTCGGGGAAGGTCCGAGCGGCTCGGTTCCGGAGGACGCACCGTTGCAGACGCGCCTGCTCGACGTGATGGGCCGCCGTCCCTGACGTGGGTGTACCGCCCCGGCGCGGGCGCCCGCGCGTGGGTAAAGGGCGCGCCCCCACGGGGGGCGCCCCCCCACCCCCCGCGGGGGGGGGGGAGAGATGGGCGGGC
>JBBQXR010000231.1:0-5827 GCA_038209455.1 Acidimicrobiia bacterium | reverse complement strand
CGCCTGGTCACCTGGTTGTCGCTGGGCGATCCGGCGCCGTGGAACGCAGAGACCACGAATCGGCTGGTCGAGGTCCTCGTGCGCGGCAACGACCGGGGCTGGCGGTTCCTGGACACGTCGGGAGTACTGGTGCGCTCGCTGCCGGAGGTCGCCGAGGCGGTGGACCGCTGGCATCGGGACCCGGAACTCGTCGATCCCACCCGGGTCGTGCAGTTCGGGACGATCGACGCGCTCCAACGTCTCGTCCGGGACGACCCGGGTGCGTCGTCCGTGCACTCGCGCCTGCGCCACCCCGATCGCGTCGTGCTGGCCGCGCTCGTGATCGACCTCGCGGGGGAGCACCCACCGGTCGAGCTGGTGCGGTCCCTGGTCGAGCGGTTCGAGCTCGACCAACAGGCCCACGACGAGTTACTCAGGCTCTCCGCCGACCATGGTGTGCTGCGTGGCATCTCGTCGCGCCGGGACGGACTCTCCGAGGCGTCGGTCCTCGGTCTCACATCGCACCTGGCTTCCCGAGACGTCACCCGTGCGCTCTACCTCCTGGACCTCGCCATCAGTCCGATGAACTCCGTCGAGCGGGATCAGATCGACACGCTGCTCGCACGGGTCATCGCGACGTTCGACGAACTCGAGGCCAGCGGATCCGGTGACGCGTTCACCACCCGTCGAGACGAAGCGATCCGCTTGGCCGGGAATGAGCCACACCTCGTCGACCGCATCGAGCACGCGCCGTGGCCGTATCTGCTCGCCGAACTCCCCGAACGGGTGGTGCAGCACTCGCGGCTCCTCGAGCCGAAGCCCGAGCGACGCGAAGTGCGGGTCAAGTTCGCGCCGACGGCGAGTCGGACGCTCACGATCGACGTGGTCGCGCGCGACCAGCCCGGACTCCTGGCCGCGGTCACGAACGTGTTCGCGGATTTCGAGCTCGACGTGCTCAGCGCGCGGGTCGCGACGTGGGGCGACGGTTCGGCACTCGAGACTTTTACGGTCGAACCGCGGCCTGGCGCCGACTCGGTCGCCGAGACGACGCTGGGCGACGCGGTCAGCCAGCAGCTCGGAAGGACGATGGAGTCGGCACCGCTTCCCGACGCGGCGGTGGCGTTCGACGATGCCGGGTCGCCCTGGTACACGATCTGCGAGGTGCGCCACATCGACCGGCCGGGACTGCTGGCGATCATCACGGCTGCACTCGCCGCGTCGGGTGCAAGTGTGCACGCCGCCGATCTGGCAGCTCGCGACGGAGTGGCGATCGACCAGTTCTCGCTCACGAATCGTGACGGAGGCAAGCTCCGGAGTGGCGAGAAGGAACTGATCAGGGATGCGATCCTCGAAGGTCGCCAGGCCGGTTCGCGGATCGGTCGACTGACCCGCCGGCGCGGCTAGAGCGGGCGGATCGCGACGACTTCCACGCTCACCTGGGCGCGCTTGGGCGTGTCGTAGGTGGTCGTCTCCCCAGCTCGCTTGCCCTCGAGCGCCTGACCGAGCGGCGAGCTCGTGGAGAGCACGTCGTAGGTGTCGTTGCGTTCCTCGATCGAGCCGATGAGGTACGACTGCGTCTCGTCGTCACCGTCGATGCGGATCTCCACGATCGCGCCGGCCTCGACGACGTCTCCCGACGCGCCGTCGACGATTTCGGCGTCACGCAGCATCGCCTCGAGCTGACGGACCCGGGCCTCGTTCAGGCCCTGTTCGTTCTTCGCCGCGTCGTAATCGGCGTTCTCCTTGAGGTCGCCCAGTTCCCGGGCCCGCTCGATCCGTTCGGCGATCTCGAAGCGCAGCGGACCCGTCCGGTGGGTCACCTCGGTGACAAGCCGTTCGTGAGCGGTGGCGGACAGCTGGGTCGGTTCCATCGGTGCGAGGGTATCCGCCGCCCCGTTGCGGGGCCGCCTCCGTGGTGAACCATGGCACCGCCGGCCGCGGCGACCGGGGGTCAGAGTGAATGCCACGCCAGCCCGGCGGATGTGGCTGCTAGCCTCGCAGGGCTATGTCTTCACGACGCATCGTCATCATTCCCTGAGCGGACGCCGCCCCGGCGTTCGCTCTCGACCGTCCACTTCGGTGGGCGGTTTTTCGTTGTGAGGACCTGACCAAAATCGCGTTCCGCGAACGCCGGGCGTTCGCGGAACCCACCAGAGGAGCATGGGTGGCCCATCGGATCGGCATCATCGGCGGCGACGGGATCGGTCCCGAAGTCGTCGCCGAGGCACTCAAGGTCGTCGACGCGGCCGGCGTCGCGTACGAATCGGTGTCGTACGACCTCGGTGGCGTCCGGTACCTCGCGACCGGCGAAGTGCTCCCCGACTCGGTCCTCGAAGAGCTTCGGGGCTTCGACGCCATTCTTCTCGGCGCCGTCGGCACGCCGGACGTGCCGCCCGGAGTGCTCGAGCGCGGCCTGTTGCTCAAGATGCGCTTCGCGTTGGATCTGTACGTGAACCACCGTCCGTTCCTCGCTCCGCCCAGTGTGCTGAACAACGGCGTCGACATGATCGTCATCCGTGAGAACACCGAGGGCACCTACGCCGGCGAGGGTGGCTTCCTGCGGAAGGACACCCCGTTCGAGATCGCGACCCAAGGGTCGGTCAACACCCGGATGGGCGTCGAGCGGTGCGTGCGGTATGCGTTCGATCTGGCCCGGAGTCGTGACGCCCACCATCTGACCCTGGTGCACAAGACCAACGTGCTCACGTTCGCCGGCGACCTCTGGCAGCGGACCTTCGATGCCGTGGCCTCCGAGTACCCGGACGTCACGACCGGCTACGACCACGTCGATGCGGCGTGCATCCACTTCGTGCAGCGGCCCGAGCGGTACGACGTGATCGTCACCGACAACCTCTTCGGCGACATCCTCACCGACCTCGGTGGCGCCATCGGCGGCGGGATCGGACGAGCGGCCTCGGGGAACCTCAACCCGGCGCGCACCGGTCCGTCGCTGTTCGAGCCGGTCCACGGCTCTGCGCCCGACATCGCGGGGACCGGCACTGCCGATCCCCGTGCGGCGATCATCAGCGCGGCGATGATGCTCGAGTTCCTCGGCGAGGCCGATGCTGCCGCCCGGATCCACGCGGCCATCGCCGCCACCGACGACGTCACCGGCTCCACCGCGGATGTCGGTTCCCGTATTGCCGAAAGGGTGTGAACGATGCCGATCGAGGCAACGAAGAAGATCTGGATGAATGGTTCGCTCGTCGATTGGGACGACGCGCGGATCCACATCCTCACCCACTCGCTCCACTACGGCATGGGCGTGTTCGAGGGCATCCGTGCCTACGAGACCGACCGCGGGCCCGCGATCTTCCGGCTCACCGACCACATCGAGCGGCTGTTCAACTCGGCCAAGATCCTCATGATGGAGATCCCGTACTCCGTCGACGATCTGGTGACGGCGTGCAAGGACACGGTGCGGGCGTCGGGACTGCCGAGCTGTTACGTCCGGCCGATCGCCTATTACGGCTACGGCGAGATGGGCCTCAACACGCTGCCGTGTTCGGTGGACGTCTCGGTCGCGTGTTGGCCATGGGGCGCGTACCTCGGTGAAGACGCGGCGTCGAAGGGCGTGCGGATGAAGATCAGCTCGTGGGCACGCCACGATCACAACGTCATGCCCCCGGCCTCGAAGACCACCGGGAACTACGTGAACTCGTCGCTCGCGAAGGTCGAGGCGCTCAAGGCGGGTTACGACGAGGCGATCATGCTGAACCTCGACGGGTACGTGAGCGAGTGCACGGGTGAGAACATCTTCGTGGCCCGCAGCGGCGTGCTCATCACCCCGCCCATCTCCGCCGGTGCGCTCGAAGGCATCACCCAGGACTCGGTGATGACCATCGCCCGCGACCACGGCTTCGACGTGCGCGTCGGCCAACTCACGCGGAGCGACCTCTACGTCGCCGAGGAGATGTTCGTGTGCGGGACCGCGGCCGAGGTGAGCGCCGTGAACTCCGTCGACGATCGCACGATCCCGTGTCCCGGCCCCATGACCCAGGTCATCGCGGCCGAGTACGCCAAGGCGGTGCGCGGTCAGACCGATGCGTACAAGAGTTGGTGTGAGCATGTCGACGAATGAGGTGAACCTTCCGACGCGCGTCGAGATCTACGACACCACGCTGCGCGACGGTTCTCAGCTCGAGGGCATCTCGCTGACCGTCGACGACAAACTGCGGATCGCGGAACAGCTCGACTGGCTCGGTGTCGACTACATCGAGGCCGGTTGGCCGGGGGCGAACCCCAAGGACGACGAGTTCTTCCAGCGGGCCCAGCACGAACTCCATCTCGAACACAGCACCCTGGTGGCGTTCGGGATGACGCGGCGCATCAAGGGTCGGGTCGATTCCGACGACACCCTGCGGCATGTGGTCGAGGCCAACACCGGCACGGTCTGCATCGTCGGGAAGTGCTGGGACTACCACGTGCTCGAGGCGCTCGGGACCACGCTGGACGAAGGCGTGGCGATGGTCGCCGATTCCGTCGAGTACCTCAAGGGACTCGGACGCGAAGTGTTGTTCGACGCCGAGCACTTCTTCGACGGCTTCAAGCGCAATCCCGAGTTCAGCCTGCGGGTGCTCGAGGGAGCGGTCCAGGCCGGCGTCGACTGCCTCGTGTTGTGTGACACCAACGGTGGGAGCCTGCCGCACGAAGTGGAGGCAACGGTCCGGTCCGTGGTCGGGTACGTCGGCGCTGACGTCAAGGTCGGCGTCCACCTGCACGACGACACCGGCTGCGGGGTGGCGAACGCGCTCGCGGGGGTGCTCGGCGGCGCCACGCAGGTGCAGGGAACCATCAACGGGTACGGCGAACGCACCGGGAACTGCAACCTCACGACGATCATCCCGAACCTCACGCTCAAGATGGGGATCGAGACGTTGCCGCCCGAGCGCATGGAACGGCTCACGCCGGTGGCGCATCACGTGGCCGAACTCGTGAACATGTCGCTCAATCCACAGGCCGCGTACGTGGGAACGTCCGCCTTCGCCCACAAGGCGGGTCTCCACGTGAGCGCGATCGTGAAGCGGCCCGATGCGTACGAGCACATCCAGCCGGACACGGTGGGCAACGGCACCCGGTTCGTGATGTCCGAACTCGCGGGGAAGTCGACCATTCAGCTCAAGGCGAAGGAACTCGGTCTCGAACTCGACGGGCCCACCATCAACGTGGTGGTCGACACGCTCAAGCACCTCGAACACGAGGGGTACCACTTCGAGGTGGCCGACGCGTCGTTGGAACTCCTCATGCGGCGGGCGACCGGATGGGACCAGCACTGGTTCCACGTCGAGTCGTTCCGGGTGATCACCGACGACGCGAGTCCCACGACCACCGCGGGGGAGGCCCCCGACGGTGTGCTCACCGAGGCGACCATCAAGGTCAGGGTCGGCGACGACCGGTTGATCGCGACCGAAGAAGGCAACGGGCCGGTCAATGCATTGGACCGCGCGCTGCGGACCGCACTCGCCGGTCGCTACCCGGCGATCGACCGGCTCCACCTCACCGACTACAAGGTCCGTGTCCTCAATACCCAGCAGGGCACCGGTGCGATCACCCGGGTCCTCCTCGACAGCACCGACGGTGAGGAGTCGTGGACCACGATCGGTGTGAGCGAGAACATCATCGAGGCGAGTTGGCAGGCTCTGGCGGATTCGATCGTCTATGGCTTGCTCCGCGCCGAGATCCGCGGGTAGCCATCAGCTGTGCCTACCGACCCGTACGTTCCCACCCCGGCCGAAGAGCGGCCCCGCCAGAAGCAGAACTTCGCTTCCGGGGTCCACATGCCGGCGGCCCGCAGTTGGCACGCCGACCGACCGGGCGACAACGAGGCGCGCCAACCGACCGACGCGCT
>JBBQXR010000230.1:0-5852 GCA_038209455.1 Acidimicrobiia bacterium | reverse complement strand
ACCACGGCGTTCCTCAGCGCGCTCGGCGTGATCGTCGTGGGATTCCTCGGCCGTGCCGTCGCCGGCCCACGGGTCGGACTGGTGGCGGCGGTGCTGGCTGCGATCGCTCCCAACATCTGGGGGTACAACGAGCTGCTGCTCTCCGAGAGTCTGCTGGTGGCGACGGTCGGACTGTTCGTGCTCGCGGTGTACCGGTATTGGGATCGACCGACGATCGGGCGGGCGGCGGCGATGGGTGCGGCACTGGCGCTCGCTACCTACACCCGCACCGAAGTCGTCTTCCTGGGTCTGCTGATCGTGATCCCGGTGGTGGTGATGCGCCGCGATCTCGAGGGCCGGGCCGCGCGTTGGCGGATGCTCGCGACCGCAGGATTGGTCACGGTCGTGCTGCTCGCACCCTGGACCATCCGCAATCTCGCCACGTTCGACGACCCGGTGTATTTCAGCAACAACCAGGACTCGGTGATCGCGGGCGCCAACTGCCTCACGGCCTACTACGGCTCGGGCCTCGGCTCGTGGGACATCTTCTGCAACACGGAGCACCTGCCCCAGCACAAGGACCAGAGCGTGGTGTTCGCGGTCGGTCGGCGGCGCGGGATCCGCTTTGCCGAGGATCATGCCTCCCGTGTGCCGGTCGTGGTCGGGGCCCGCATCGCACGTACCTGGGAGGTCTTCCGACCGTTCCAGGGCGTCGGGACCGACGGGCGCAGCTCGTGGATCTGGGTCGGCGGCACGGTCATGTTCTGGCTGCTCGTGATCGTGGGTGCGATCGGCGCGTGGCAGTTGCGCAAGGAACGGCGGCTGGTGTGGCCGCTGGTCGCGATGGCGCCGTTCGTCACGCTGATGGCCGCGGTCACCTACGGCCTGGTGCGGCTCCGCATGCCACTCGACGTCGCGCTGCTGGTGCTGGCCGCGGTCCCGATCGAACGGTGGATCACGCGGGCGTTCACCGCGCGAGCGAATCGGCGCCCGTCGTCAGCGGCGCCGTCGCCCGGTTGACGTCGGCTGCCGCACCGCATACCAACACGTACTCGACGTTGCGCAAGCGTGATGCCGCGCTCACGCGTTCGCCCGCCGGGTTGTACCCACCGATCTGCGCGCCCACGTACCGCTTCGAGTCGAACGCGAGCACCTCGACGGCCCCCCGCGATCGACACATGTCGAGCAGTTCGTCGTGCGCGATCCACGACTCGTCGTTGTAGGACACGACCACGACGCGCGCGTCAACGCCGTCGATGCACTCCTGGAGGGCGACCGGCATTTCCCGCCGCCGGTTGAACCGGCTGGTGCGGGTCCGATCGCTCAACTCGAGCCGCTTGCACGCGATGCCGTAGGGCTCGGGGTCGTCCCACGCCACCAGCGTCTCCCACACGTGGTAGTTCGCCTCGTAGCGGTGCTGGTTGTACGGCGGATCGAGGTACGCGAAGTCGAAGGTGCCGAGCGTCGGCAGCAGCTCGACTGCGTCACCGCGATGCGCGGCACCCGGGCCCGGGAGGAGATCGGGACGACGCAGCGTGAGGCGTTGATGCGCGCGCGGCGCCCACTCCTTCAGGTACGCCATCTGCACGCCGGTGGTGGAGTCGACGCGGTCCGCGGCCTCGATGAGGCTCGTCAAGAGGATCGGGAAGTGCGGGTGGTCACGGAAGTCCTCGATCGCGGCGCGGATCGCGTCGATACGCGCGCCGTTGTCGGGTCGGAAGAAGCGAGCGTCCTCACAGAACGTACGGGTCACGTACCCGGGAGCGGGGGGCAACGCGTCGAGCATCGCGAGGTCGGCGTCGAGGGCGGCCGGGTCGAGCGTGTCGGCGTCGGTGGCGATCGCACTCTGCGCGAACGTGACGGCGTACCGGGCGCGGTCGACGGCGGTGACGATGCCATTCCGACCCTTGAACTCCTGCGCGACGCGTGTGGTTCCGGTGAAGAGGTCGAGGGCCCGGCCGCCGCCCGCCGCGCTGAACAGCGTGCCCAGGACCCCGACGAGTCGTCGCTTCGAACCCAGGTACTTGATCGGCACGCGCCCGGACGGTACTGGTTCGCCGGGAGTTGGTTGCGGTACGGACGCCCTCGTAGCCTGCGCCGCTGTGCCCGCAGCCAGCAATGATCCCAAGCAGTGGTGGGTCGGTCAGGTGCTTTACCAGGCCTACCCCCGATCGTTCATGGACAGCGACGGCGACGGGGTCGGTGACCTCCGGGGGGTGATCGGCCGACTCGACCACCTCGCCGCGCTCGGGATCCGGGCGCTGTGGTTGAGCCCGATCACCGTCTCACCCAACGCCGACTTCGGCTACGACGTCGCCGACTACTACGACGTCGATCCGTCGCTCGGCACGCTCGCCGATCTCGACGCGCTGGTGAAGGCGGCCGACGAACGCAGCATCGGCATCGTGATGGACCTCGTACCGAACCACACGAGCATCGAGCACCCGTGGTTCGAGGCGTCGCGCTCGTCGCGTGGCGATCCGAAGCGCGATTGGTACGTGTGGGCCGACCCTGCGGACGACGGTGGTCCACCGAACAACTGGGTGAGTGTTTTCGGTGGCGACGCGTGGACCTTCGACGAGCCCACCGGCCAGTACTACCTCCACAATTTCCTCGATGATCAGCCCGACCTCAACTGGTGGAACGAGGAGGTGCGGATCCAGTTCGACCGCATCCTCAAGTACTGGTTCGACGCGGGCGTGGCGGGGTTCCGAATCGACGTGGCGCACATGGTGATCAAGGACCGGGAGCTGCGCGACAACCCGCTGGCGACCAAGGCCGACTCGCCGATGGAGCAGATCCGCGGGCAACGTCAGGAGTTCAACTCACTGCGGCCTGAGGTCCACGAGGTGCACCGGCGTTGGCGGGAGGTGGCGGACTCCTACGACCCGCCCAAGTTGCTCCTCGGCGAGACCTTCGTGGAACGACTCGACGATCTGTTCCCGTTCTTCGGTGACGGCACCGACGAACTCCATCTCGATTTCAACATCCCGTTCGCGCATTCACGATTCGACGCCGACGAGCTGCGCGAGATGATCTCGCGCACCGAGGCCGCGATGCCCGGCCCGGGGACACCCGTCTGGGTCGGCAGCAACCACGACATCTCCCGGTTCCCCACCCGGTGGGCCGACGGTGATCCCGCACGCGTGCGGTGCGCGCTGATGATGCTGCTCACGTTGCGCGGCACGGTGGTGCTGTACGAGGGGGACGAGATCGGCATGGTCGACACCGACGTCCCGCGCGACGAACTCGTCGATCCCGTCGGCATTCGCTTCTACCCGTACGCCGGCCGGGATCCGGTGCGGACGCCGATGCAGTGGGAGAACACGCCCGGCGGTGGCTTCACCTCGGCGGGCGTCACGCCGTGGCTGCGCTTCGGTGACCTCGCCTGCAACGTGGCCGATCAGCGGGACGACCCCGACTCGTTCCTCACCCTCACGCGCGACCTCATTTCGCTCCGCACCTCCACGCCCGACCTCGCATCCGGTACGTGGACCTCGGTCGACGCACCCGCCGGCGTGCTCGCCTACCGGCGCGGCGATTCCACGCTGGTGGCGCTCAACCTCGGTCCCGACCCCGCCACCATCGAGGTGACCGGCCGCATCACCATCGCCACCCACCGCCCCCGCGACGGCGAGCACGTAGAAGGCACGCTCTCATTGGGAGCATGCGAGGGTGCGATCATCACCACCAACTGAGAGGCACAGCAAGGACGAGCCCGCTCCCGAAGCGGAGCCTGCGGAGCTGAGCAGCCCGGGAGCGAGCCCACGGAGGGCATGACCTTCAGGAGCGCGAGCGGACGGGCCGAAATGGAGTGCGAGCAGACGGGCCGACTAGGCGAACGGGCCGGAATGAGAACCGGTCCAGGCGAGGAGGTCGTCGACCGGCCAGGCGTTGACAATGCGGTCGGGACCGATCTCGGTCTCGGCGACCCGGGCGCAGCCGTAGCCGTGCCAGGCGAGTTGACCGCGCGCGTGGGCGTCGGTGTCGATCGCGACTTTCACGCCCATCTCGTCGACCATGGCCAACATGCGGCGCGGGGGGTCGAGCCGCTCGGGCCGGCAGTTGACCTCGACGGCCTTGTCGAGTTCACGACACGCGGCGAAGACCAGCTCGGCGTCGAAGCTGCTCTCCGGCCGGCCGCGACCCTTGAAGAGCCGACCGGTGCAGTGGCCGAGGATGTCCATGTGCGGATTCGCGATCGCGGTGACCATGCGCGTCGTCATCGAACGCGATTCCATCTTCAACGCGGAGTGCACGCTCGCAACCACGACGTCGAGGCGGGCGAGGAGTTCTTCGTCCTGGTCGAGTGAGCCGTCGTCGAGGATGTCGGCCTCGATCCCGGTAAGGATCCGGAACGGCGCGAGTTCCTCGTTGAGGGTGTCGATCAGGTCGAGTTGCTCGCAGAGCCGTTCGGGTTCGAGGCCGCGCGCGATGGAGAGGTGCGGCGAATGATCGGTGACGGCCAGGTAGTCGTGGCCGAGTTCGGCCGCGGTACGCGCCATCGCCTCGATCTCCGCGCCACCGTCGGACCACTTCGTGTGGAGGTGCAGGTCGCCGCGGAGCCAGCCGCGGACTTCGTCGCCGGAACTCAGCTCGTCGGTCGCGGTGTCGAGTTCGAGTCGTTCGAGGTAACTCGGCACGCCACCGGCGTAGGCCTCGGTGATGACCCGGGCCGTGGTGTCACCGATACCCGCGAGTTCCTTCAACGTGCCGGCGGCGGCGAGCGCGGCGATCTCGGCGTCCGGGGTGGTCGACACGGTGTCGGCGGCGCGGCGGAAGGCCTCGACCTTGTACCGGGGGTCGCCGCGGAGCTCCAGGAGATAGGCGATTCGTTCGAGGGCGAGGAGCGGCTCCATCCCGCGACGGTACCGCCGGGAACTTCCGGAGGGGCCGCCCGCTACCCTGCGCCGATGGCTGACACCACAGATGTCGTATCCGTCGAGCGGGTCATCGCGTCGCCGCCCGAACCCATTTTCGCTCTGCTGGCGGACCCGGCCCGGCACCGTGAGATCGATGGTTCCGGCACCGTGCGGGACGCAAAATCGGGCGGCGGCCAGCAGGTGAGCCTCGGCGCGAAGTTCGGGATGAGCATGAAGATGGGGCTGCCGTATTCGATGGAGAGCACGGTCATCGAGTTCGAGCCCAATCGCCGCATCGCTTGGCAGACCCGGCCGCCGGGCATCTTCGCCAGCCTGGGTGGAGGGCGGATCTGGCGTTACGAGTTGGAGCCCCAGGGCGACGCGACACTGGTGCGCGAGTCGTGGGACATCTCGGAAGAGAAGGTGAAGGCCCTCGTGCGGCCCGCCGCGACGAAGACGCGTGAGGCCATGGAGAAGACCCTCGAACGGATCGCCACCATCGTCGCTTCCTGACGTTCGGATTCCCCCACGCGCAGTGGGAGCCGGCGGCCGGCAACGAGGAGGAATGTGCGCCGCACCTACGCCTGTCTCTTGGAACTCGCAGATCCGGCCGGTCGGGATCCGCTGACGGCGCGAGCGATCACCAAACGATGGGTCGGGGCGGGCTACGGCGGATGGCCGAGTCATGCCGACGAGGAGTGGGACCCGGCACCCGAAGCGCGGGTGCGGTGGCGGGTCATCGAGCATCGTGGCGATGTCGCCTTCGAACTCACCTGGACGCGTCCTCACGAGACCGACGCGACACTCTGGCGTCGGACCCAGGCCCAGATCGTCACCACCGCCGACGGGGACGGGCGCATCGTCGTGGTGGAGGGACTCGAGTCGCAGGACCGCAAGGTGCGGGGACATCCCGCCGACATCCCCGGCGCGCCGGGGTTGGTCGCCGACCTCGTCGACGCGGTCCGGTGTGTCGACGGCGGTTGGGCGGTGCAGTCGAGTGCACTTCGGATC
>JBBQXR010000229.1:0-5856 GCA_038209455.1 Acidimicrobiia bacterium | reverse complement strand
GGAGCATTTCCACTATGGACGTAGGTAGAATACCGGGAATGACCGCTCCCCTCCCTCTCGACGCCGACGATTTCAGCGCGGCCGTCACCGCGGTCACCAGCGCCTTCGGCGATCCGACCCGCCGCGAGATCTATCTCGCGATCCGGGAGTCGGCCTGCGGGATCACCGCCGGTGAGGTCGCCGAGCAGTTCGCGCTGCACCCCAACGTGGCGCGCCACCACCTCGAGAAGCTGACCGCCGGTGGCTATCTCGTGGTCGCCGTCGGTCGAGCCGACGGAGCCCGGGCCGCCGGTCGTCCATCGAAGCAGTACCGCGTCTCGGACCTCGACCACTCGTTGAACTTCCCCCCGCGTCGCGACGATCTGCTCGGCACCCTGCTCGCCCGCGCCCTCCAGATGCTCCCGGCCGACCAGGCCGAGGCCCTCGCCGAGGAGGTCGGCTTCGATTACGGCCGCGGTCTCGCGACGCGCATGGCACCGTCGGAGGGCCAGAAGTCGGTCAAGGCCGCGCTCTCCACCGTGGCGGACGCGCTCACCGCGCACGGATTCGCGGCCCACGCCGAGTCACGCGGGACCTCGCTCACCATCGTGAACGAACACTGCCCCTTCGGTGAAGCCGCCCGCGAGTTCCCGCACGTTGTGTGCGCGGTCGACCGCGGCATGATCCGCGGCCTCATGGCCGGCCTCTACGGCGAGACCCAGCCCCACTTCGAGTCGAGCCGGCCCGACGGCGACGATCACTGCGTCGCACGCGTCTGACCCTGAACTGCACTCGATGTCTCGCGTCTACCTCGATCACGCGTCGTCCTCACCGCTGCGGCCCGCCGCGTTCGACACGATGGTGCCGTACCTCCGCGAGCACTTCGCCGACCCCGGTCGCGTGCACTCCGACGGTCGCATCACCCGGGTCGCGATCGAGACCGCCCGGGAGCAGGTCGCGGCCTTCGTCGGCGCTCGCCCCCGCGAGGTCGTGTTCACCTCGGGCGGCACCGAATCGGTGAATGCCGCGATCTACGGCGCCGTCCGCAAGGATCCCGTTCGTAACGGCATCGTCACGACGGCCGTCGAACACTCCAGCGTGCTCGATGCGTGCCGGCGTGAGGCCGGGTCCCTTGTCAGCGTCGGAGTCGACGGTGCCGGTCGGGTCGACCCCAGCCAGGTGCTCGCAGCGGTGTCCGACGCCACTGCGGTGGTGAGCGTGCAACTCGCCAACCACGAAGTCGGGACGTTCCAGCCTGTCGCCGAGATCGTGGCGGGTGCCCGTGCGGCGGGCGCGCTCGTCCACGTCGACGCCTGTGCGGCGATCGGATACGCGCCGGTCGACTTTGCCGCCCTCGACGCCGACCTGCTCAGCGTGACCGCCCACACGTGGGGCGGCCCGAAGGGCATCGGTGCGCTCGTCATCCGGCGGGGCCTGCGCATCCCACCCTTCGTCGTGGGCGGGGCGCAGGAACGTGCCCGACGCGCCGGGATCGAGAACGTGCCCGCGATCGTCGGCTTCGGCGCCGCGGTCGAGGCGTACGACGCGCAGGAGCATGCAGACGCCGTGGTGCACACCGATCGCATCCGGGCCGCGCTCACGACATCCACGACCGGCATCACGTTCTACGGCCATCCGACCGAACGGCTCGGGAATCTCGTCTGCTTCGGCGTCGACGGCGTGGAGGCGGAACCGATCCTGCTGGCCCTCGATCAACAGGGGATCGCGATCCATTCCGGTTCGGCATGCTCCTCGGAGTCGCTCGAGCCTTCGCCGGTACTCGAGGCCATGGGCGCGGCCGCGGATCAGTCGCTGCGCGTCAGCGTCGGGTGGAACACCACCGCGGACGACGTCGGCCGCCTGCTCGCCGTCCTGCCCGGAATCATCGATCGCATGAGAGGGTTACGCACCGCATGATCCCCGTCCAACGTCTCAACCACGCCGTGCTCTACGTCCGCAATGCTGCGGTGTCCGCCGCTTGGTACCAAGAGCATCTGGGCTTCGAGGTCGTCGAGCAGATGAACGGGGCTGCGTTCCTCCGCTGCTTCGGGACCGCCAACCACCACGATCTGGGCCTCTTCTCGGTCGGCCCGAACGCGCCGCGGCCCGAGCGGGGCCGGGTCGGGCTGTACCACCTCGCATGGGAGGTGCCGTCGGTCCACGACCTCACCGTCGCTCGCGATCTCCTCCAGCGGATCGGTGCGTATTCGGGCGAAAGCGACCACGGCGTCTCGAAGTCGATCTACGCGCACGACCCCGACGGCAACGAGTTCGAGATCATGTGGTCGGTCCCGGCGGCGCAGTGGGGCGAGTACGCCGAGCACGCCGTGGTACAACCTCTCGACCTCGCTGCCGAACTCGAAAGACACGGATGACCAACGACTGGACCACGCTCGCGACCCGGCTGGAGGGCGCGCTGTCGCTCGCCGCCGCTCCGATCGCGATCACCTTCTCGAGCGAGACGCCCGCGGGTGTCGCTGCGTTCGACCGGCCGATGCCCGACCCGATGCCCGACGGCCGCACCGGTCGCGTCGCCGCCGGCTGCGTGTTCTGGACCCATGCCACCGAGAGCACGTTCTCGACGGTCAAGGCCGACCACGGCAACTGCTCGGTCGGCAGCCTGACCCATGGGTTCGCCACGCTCGACGAGGTCGCGGGCAACAGTGACGTCGCCGCGTTGCTCGACACGGGCTGGGTCACGATGGACGTGGTCCCCCAGATCCCCGTCGTCACCGAGGCGCCCGGCGCAGTCACCTACGGCCCGCTCGCCGAGACGCCGATCGATCCCGACGTCGTGCTCGTGCGCGTCAACGGCAAGCAGCTGATGGTGCTCTCGGACGCGATCCCCGGCCTCCGCATCGAAGGCAAACCGCAGTGTCACATCGTGGCGATCGCCAAGGAGCAGGGCGAGATCGCGGCGAGCGTGGGCTGCGCACTCTCACGCGTCCGCACCGGCATGCCGGCCACCGAGATGACGTGTGCGATCCCGGCGGCGAAGTTGGCCGAGGTCGTCGACTCGATCGAGCACAACGCGGTGGCTGACACCGCCGTCGCCCGGTACGCCGGCGACGACGCCCAACGCTTCGCCTGACCCGACCCGTCCCCCGCTTCGGCGTCACACAGCCACCCAGGCGGTTGCCGTGTGACGCCAGAGTGCGGGGTTACTTCTTGGCGGCCTCGTAATAGGGGTTGGTGCCGCTGGCGTGATCGGTCACGTCGACGACCTCGGTGATCTCCGGGACCGAATCGATGATCGCGACCTCGATGCCCTGCGACATCGTCGCCGCGGCCATGCCACAACCCTGGCAACCGCCGCCCATCCGCATGTAGGCGATCGAACCCTCGACCGCGACGAGTTCGGCGAATCCACCATGGCTCGCGATCTGCGGGTTGATCTCCACCGCGAGGATCTCGATCACCTTGGCGATCACCGGATCGTCGATGTCGAGGTCGGGCATCGGCCCCATACCCGGAGGCGTGGGCGAGTTCGGGTTCTGGAGCACCATCCCGCCGCCGGAGAGGTCGAGGGTGGAGCCACGGATGGCGTCGACGTGCTCGCCCGGGACCACGACCGAGATGTCGTCACCGTGCTGGACGACGTCCTCGGCGCCCGCTTCGTCGGTGCGCCGGAAGTACATGTCGTACGTGAACGCAGTGCCCGCCGTACCCGTGACCTCGACCCAGAGGGCCAACGTCTCGGGCTCCGGCTCACCCGCCCGGACCTCCAGGACCCGAGATCGTGCGACATCGGTGAGGTGCAACAGCGGGACGGCAACGTCGGTCATGTGCACCATGATACGCCCATGCCCCGGGTCCTCCTCCTCGTGCCCACGGCCACCTACCGCGCGCCCGATTTCGTCCGGGCGGCCAAGGCACTGGGCGTGGATCTCGTCGTCGGCTCCGAGGAGCCGCCGGTCTTCGGCGATACCGGACGTTCGGTGCAGCTGCCGTTGGACGATCCCGACGCCGCGGTGGCAGCCATCGACGCGCTCGACCGGGCGCAGGGCATCGACGCCGTGGTCGCGGTCGACGATCAGGGCATCGTGGCTGCTGCGGCCGCCGGCGCGCGACTCGGTTTTCCGCACAACCCCGCGGATGCCGTCGCCGCCACGCGCGACAAGCTCGCACTGCGCGCCCGCCTCGATGCCGCCGAGGTGCCCCAGCCGGCATTCGGTACCACCCCCGATGCCGTCGGGTACCCGTGCGTGGTGAAACCCGCCGGCCTCGCCGCGAGCCGGGGCGTGATCCGCTGCAACTCCCCCGCCGAATACGACGCTGCGGTCGCTCGCATCGGTGCGTTCTGGACCGGCCCCCTGATCGTCGAGCAGTACGTGCCCGGCGAGGAAGTCGCGGTCGAAGCCCTGCTGGCCGACGGCGTGCTCACCGTCCTTGCCATCTTCGACAAACCCGATCCGCTCACCGGTCCCTACTTCGAGGAGACCATCTACGTCACGCCGTCTCGTCTGCCCGACGCGGTGCAGGACGCGGTCGGCGAACTCGTCCAGCGGGCGGCCGCGGCGATCGGACTGACGGAAGGCCCGGTCCACGCCGAAGTCCGGGTCGACCTCGATCCGACCGATACGCCCGACGGGTCTGCGCTCCATGTGATCGAGGTCGCCGCGCGGACGATCGGTGGCCTGTGCGCGCGCACGCTGCGGTTCGGCGCCGGGATCTCGCTCGAGGAAGTGGTCCTCCGCCACGCGTTGGGAATGGACCTCAGCGCGATGGGCGAGACGCGTGACGGCGCATCGGGCGTGATGATGCTGCCGATCCCCCACGCCGGAACACTCACCGAAGTGCGCGGACGGGACGCCGCGCTCGCGGTGCCCGGTGTCGTGGGACTCGAGTTCACGATCCCGATGGGCGCGCCGGTCGTCCCGCTGCCGGAGGGTGACCGCTACCTCGGGTTCCTCTTCGCACGCGGCGAGAGCCCCGCGGCGGTCGAAGCCGCACTGCGGGCCGGTGCCGCGGCCGTCGATATCGTCATCAGGTGACCAGTTCCCCGAGATCGGCTCGGTACCGCGCATGAAGGTGCTGCTCGTGTCCACCTACGAGCTCGGCCACCAACCGTTGGGCGTGGCCGCGCCGGCGGGCGCCTTGCGTAACCGTGGCCACGACGTACGAGCACTCGACCTCGCGGTCGACGACTGGTCCGACGAACTCGCCGTGTGGGCCGACCGCGTGGCGATCTCGGTGCCCATGCACACTGCGGCCCGGCTCGCGCACGAGATCGCCGGTCGTATCGACCGTCCGCTCGCGTGCTTCGGCCTGTACGCCGGGATGTGCACCGACATCGCCGACGCACTCGTCGGCCGGGACCCGGTGTCGCAGGTGGTGCGGTGGGTGGAGTCCGATCCGTCGGTCGTCGTCGACGCGCCGATCCCGGCCCGTGACCTCCTCCCGCCGCCCGACCGGTACGCCCATCTGATGCGGGACGGTTTCCGCTATCCCATCGCGTACGTCGAGGCCTCACAGGGTTGTGTGCACCGGTGTCGTCATTGCCCGGTGCCGGTGGTCTACGACGGACGGATCCGCATCACCGACGTCGAGACCGTCCTCGCCGACGTCGCCGCCCAGGTCGAGGCCGGCGCGCGGCACATCACGTTCGGCGATCCCGACTTCTTCAACGGCGTCCACCACGCGCAGCGCGTCGTGCGGGCGGTACACGCGGCCTTCCCCGATCTCACCTTCGACGCCACGGTGAAGGTCGAGCACATCCTCCGCCACGAGGACCTGTGGCCGTTCATGGCGGAGTCGGGCTGCCTGTTCGTCATCAGTGCGTTCGAGTCGGTGAACGACACCACCCTCACCGAGCTCGACAAGGGCCACACCGCGGCCGACGGCGCGCGTGCCATCGCGATCCTGCGGGACGCGGGC
>JBBQXR010000228.1:0-5885 GCA_038209455.1 Acidimicrobiia bacterium | reverse complement strand
GGGTCGTACACCGGCAGGATCGCGCCGCCGGGAAGGCCGAACATGACTTCGACGCCTTCCATCTCGAGGCTGCGGATGAGCGCTTGCGCGCCGGTCAGTTTCATGGGGGCTCCTGGGGAAGGTCCGGACCTCATGCAGTCCGGACGCGAAAAACCCCTCGCATCTGCGAGGGGTCAGGCGTACGGACGCGGGAGAGCCGTACGCCTAGGTGACTACTACGAGGAGATGGGCGGTCCGGTTCATGAAGTCGAGATTATCGTCGGGAATCGCCCGCAGATCAAGTCATTCTCACGTCGACGCTCCCGACGGTCCCCGGATCGGCCTCGCGGCCGGTATCGCCGAGGCCGCGACCGAGGAACACATCGTCGGCTATCAGCGCTCCCCCAGCGACGTCATCCGCCTCATGGTCTACGGCGCGATGACGCTGCTGCTGCTGGTGTTGACGCACTGGGCACCGGGGACGGTGCAGGCGCTCCAGCGCGACCTGGTCCACTTCGTCAACAACGTCCACCCCACGGTCGAACGTCTCGTCACGGGCGCAATGCAGATCGTGGTGGCGATCGTCGCGATCGCGGTATTCGTCCCGGCGTTCGTGCTCCGGCGGTACCGCCTGCTCGGGTACATCCTCGTCGGCAACATCGTGACCGGGATCGCCTTCGCGGCCGCGATCGCGTGGCTCGGCCACGCCAACCTCACCGAAGTCGCGCATCAGGCCGGTCAGGTCCAGATCACGCTCGGGGTGCTGTCACCCCGCGGTCTCGGGAACATCGCGTGCTCGTTCATCATCCTCGCCCCGTTCGTTTCGGTGCGCTGGCGCCGGACCGGCACGCTTCTGATCATCGCGTTCTCGATCGCGCGCCTCATGCTCAGCCGGACGCTGCCGGACGACATCTTCCCCGCCCTCGCGATCGGAGCCACCACTGGTTGTCTCACGCTGCTCGCGTTCGGGCGGCCGGAGCGCCGACCGACCGACGCGGCGGTAGAGACCGCACTCCGCACGAGCGGCCTGCCGGACACCGAGGTGCGCGACGCGTCGACGGCCGACCGGACGTCACCCGAATACGTCGCCGAACTCACTGACGGAACCTTGGTTGCAGTACGGGTGGTCAACCCGGCGGACCGCTCCGCGGACCTGCTGTACCGCGCGTACCGGTTGCTGCGGTGGAAGGACGTCGGCGACGAGCGGCCCTTTTCGTCGTTGCGCCGGGGCGTGGAGCACGAAGCGCTCGTCGCGCTGCAAGCGCGCGACGTCGGTGTCCGGACCCCACGCCTCCGGGCGGTGGCGTCGGTCGGGAACGAGTCGATGCTGCTGGCGTACGACCGGATCGATGCGTCGACCCCACTCGCCCAGATCGATCCCGACTGCATCGACGAGGCCGTGCTCGCGGACCTGTGGGGTCAACTGGGCATCCTGCGCACCCACCGCATCGGCCATCGCGCACTCCAGGGTTCGAACGTGTTGATCGGAGACGACGGGAAGGTCTGGCTCCGTAACTTCACCTACAGCGAGATCGCCGCACCCGACTCGGTCCTCGACGCCGACGTCTCGCAGTTGCTGACCGTGCTGGCGCTCGCGGTGGGAGTGGATCGCGCCGTCACCAGCGCGTTCACCGCGCTCGGAGGTGACGCGCTCATCAGCGCTCTCCCGCTCCTGCAACCCGCGGCACTCCGGAGCACCACCCGCACTTTGCTCCACGAGCACCGGGGGCTCCTGGAGGAGCTCCGGAGTACGATCACGTCGCGGTGCGGTGTCGAAGCACCCCCCGAAGCTCAACTCGAACGGGTCTCCCGACGGACCATCCTCACGTTCGGCTCGCTCGCACTCGCGACCTACTTCCTGTTGCCGCAGTTCGCCGATCTCAACGCCATCACCCGCGAGATCGGCGACGCGAACTGGTGGTGGTTCCCTGCGGTGCTCGCGATGTCGGGGGTCACCTACGTCGGCGCGACCTTGGCCGTCTCCGGTGCTGTCCCGCAGCGGGTCCCCACCGCGCCGACGTTCATCACCCAGATGGCAACGTCGTTCGCGGCAGTCCTCGCACCCGCTGGTATCGGCGGTATGGCCCTCAACACGCGCTTCCTCCAGCGCAGCGGGGTCGACAACGCGGTCGCGGTCTCGAGTGTCGGGCTCTCGACGGTGGCCGGCTTCGCGATGCACCTCACGCTGCTTGCGCTGTTCGTGGTGTGGGCGGGCCAGTCGACGTTCCGGTCCATCTCACTCCCCGATCCGATCGTGCTCCTCTATGGCCTTGCCGTGGTGGTAGCCATCGCGGCGATCGGGCTGGCGATCCCCGCGATCCGGAGACAGATCGCGGCCCGATTGGTTCCGGCCCTGAAGCAGTCGGCTTCCGGGCTTGCCCGCACGTTCCGGCGCCCGCTGAAACTCGTGATGCTCTTCGGCGGCGCCGCGCTCATCAGCGTCGGCTACATCCTCGCCCTGTTCTTCGCGACGAGGGCCTTCGGTGGCGACCTCGTCTTCGCCAAGGTCGGCGCGGTGTTCCTCGTCGGTGCTGCGATCGCCACCATCGCGCCGACGCCCGGTGGCCTCGGCGCGTTGGAGGCCGCACTGATCGCAGGTCTCGTCGCCGCCGGTATGGACAACGCCGTGGCGGTCCCGGCGGTGTTCCTCTATCGGCTCGCGACCTTCTGGATCCCGATCGCCCCCGGCTGGCTGGCCTTCCGGTGGCTCCAGCGAGCCGACTACGTCTGACGCCGCCGCGTCACTCTGAGGTTCCTACCGCTGCTCCGGGCGCGCGGCTCCCGTGTCTCCGTTGGGCCGTCCACCTCACGCCGGCGTCGAGTGCGATCGCCGTCAGGATGCAGAGCGACACCTCGGCCGGGGCGCGAAAGCGCGTGCTCGCGTAGACGACGGCGGTGGTCACCAGCACGATCACCGGCGGGACCAGGAGCGGGAAGACCGGGACCGTCCGCCGCCGTCGGAGTGCGATCGCGCCCGCGACAGAAAGCAGCGCGAGTGCGTAGAACGAGTACATGGCCACCCGCGCGACGCGCAGACCGCGACCCTCGACGAGGCCGTCGAGTTGGATGCGCTGTTCCGGTTGGTAGAGCCCGACGATCGCACCGAGTCGTGCGGCCACCACGCCCGGGAGCTGGTCGAGATGGTTGCCGATGTACTTGAGCGCCTTGGCGCGATCCGCTGCGTCACGTTGTGACTGGTCCCACGACTTCGGGAGATGACGTTCGAGATCGAACGCACAGATGATCGAGAAGTAGCTCTTGAGATCCCCGTTCCAGATGCCGTCGCAGTTCGCCGCAGCGAGCGTGACGCCGAACTGGGTGCTCAACACTTCCGGCTTCTCGAAGCGCGTGAAGTTGTAGATCGACCACGGCGCGATCAGCACCACCGCGCCCATCGCCCCGGCGACGATGCCCCGGACGCGATCCTTGCGAGCGAACTCGGGCACCAGGACAGCCAACGGGACAACGATGAGCGGCACGATCAAAATGAGTTCGGAGCGGCTCAACGCTCCCGCACCGGCCGCTACCCCCACCCACGCGAGCGTGGACCAACCCGGGGTATGCCAGAACCGGTAGGCGAAGAAGAGCGCGGCAGCCGTGGTGAAGATCGCCACGGTCTCCGCCATGAGGGATCCGTCCGGTACCCACATGCCCGGGTAGACCGCGGCCAGGCCGGCGGCCACGAGTCCGACCCGACGACCGGCGATCTCGCGACCCGTGAGCCCGACGATTCCGATCGTCGCCGCGCCGAGTACCGCCGACCAGACGAGGTGATCGAACTGGCTGCGCAACCCGAGGAGGGACGGGATGGCCAGCCACAGGATGTACAGCGGAGGGTGATCGGCCGCCTCGACCCGCCGATGGAACAGCGGCGAGATGAAGCCCTTGCCGTCGACCAGGAGATTGGCAGCGTCGTGGTAGAAGCCGGCGTCACCACCGAAGTGCACATGGCGGCGGGTCACGAGGATCCAGGTGAGCCGGAGCGCGAATCCGCCGAGCACGATCGCCAGCAAGGCCCACGGGAACGCCGTGGACTTGTGTCTCGACGACATCGGGCGGGATCGTACTCGCGCCCATCGTCGAGGGGAGCGGTCGTCCGGCCTGCCACTAGCTTCGACGGCCGTGGCCCTCACGATCGGGATCGCCGGACTCCCCAATGTCGGCAAGTCGACGCTCTTCAACGCGCTCACCAAGGCCGACGCGCTCGCCGCGAACTATCCGTTCGCGACGATCGAGCCGAACGTCGGTGTGGTGCCACTCCCCGATCCGCGGCTCGAAGTCCTCGCCGAGATCTTCACGAGCAAGCAGATCATCCCGGCCACGGTCTCCTTCGTCGACATCGCCGGCATCGTGAAGGGCGCGAGCGAGGGAGAGGGGCTCGGCAACAAGTTCCTCGCCAACATCCGCGAGGCGGACGCGATCTGCCAGGTGGTCCGGGTCTTCGTCGACGACGACGTCATCCACGTGTCGGGCCACGTCGATCCGAGCGATGACATCGAGGTCGTCCACACCGAGCTGATGCTTGCCGACCTCCAGACCATCGAGAAGGCGATCCCGCGGATCGAGAAGGAAGTGAAGGGCAAGAAGACCGAGCGCGCCGTGCTCGACGCAGTCCTGGCCGCACAGACCCTGCTCGAAGCCGGGACCACCCTCTTCTCCGGCGCCGCGGCGGCCGGGATCGACGTCTCGCTCCTGCGCGAGCTCTCACTCATGACTGCGAAGCCGTTCATCTACGTGTTCAACGTCGACGAACGTGGACTCACCGACGAGGCACTCCAAGCCGAACTCCTCGAACTCGACGACGCCGATGCCGCGGAGCTGCTCGAGAGCGTGGGGCAGACCGAGCCGGGCATGCACCAGCTGGCCCGGGTCGGCTTCCACACCCTCGGGTTGCAGACCTACCTCACCGCCGGCCCGATGGAAGCGCGGGCGTGGACCATCCACCAGGGCTGGACTGCGCCTCAGGCCGCGGGCGTCATCCACACCGACTTCCAACGCGGTTTCATCAAGGCCGAGGTCGTCGGGTTCGACGATCTGGTGGCGGCCGGATCGATGGCCGAGGCGAAGGCCAAGGGCCGGGTCCGCATCGAGGGCAAGGAATACGTGATGGCCGACGGCGACGTCGTCGAGTTCCGCTTCAACGTGTGACCGCGAGTTCCCTCACCGGTCGACTCAGGCCGGTCGGCAGAACCCGGCGAAGTTCGACTGCTCGCCCTTGGGGCAGGGCGGGGTGGCCGCCAGCTCGTGGACGTCGGCTGCGGGCGGTGCTTCGATCGGCGGAACGCTCTCGTACCCACTGAAGGTCTCGTCCCACGTGACGCCGGACGAGCTGCGATAGAGCACACGACTCACCCGACCCGAAGTCAGCCAAACCTTCCAATGACGGCTGGGCGTGCCGGAGCCGCCCTTCTCGTCGAACGTGTATGTCGTCCCGACGCGCGCGACCGGGCTGGCGGATTGCACCACGATGACGGTCGCCATGAAGTCCGGGTCGCCGCTCCCGCCCTGATCGGACTTCGCCCAACCCGGGCCGCCGAATGCGCCGCCCCGGAAGTACGCAGCGTCACCGGCGGTGATCCGTTCGGTGTCGCCCACGACCATGCGGCCCCGATCCGGGCTCACGAACGAACCCGACGCATGGGCGACCGGCTGCGTGCCGACACGGGTCGTGATCGCGAAGTTGAACGAGCTGGCACTGATCAGCGCTTTGATGGCGTTGTGGAACTCGGTGTCGACCGCGGCCCCCGATTTCCCGCCCGACGGCGTTGCGGGCCTCGAACTCGACGGCGACCCCGACGACCCACAGGCCGCGACCACGAGGGCGAAGATCGCGCCCACGAACACTCGACGCAATCTCATCGCCGGCACGCTCGTGCAGTTCGGCGACACCGCGCTGCAGTTCGACG
>JBBQXR010000227.1:0-5892 GCA_038209455.1 Acidimicrobiia bacterium | reverse complement strand
TCGAGAACATCCATCATGAGTCCTGGCGTAGGCGGCAAGAGTGGAAGTGACGCTAACGTCAGGTTTCCGCGACCGGCAACGGCGTTCCGCAAGCCCCGGCGCGACGAGGAGGATCCCATGAGTGCAGCGACGGACGAGCGGTACACGATCATCTCGGCGGATTGCCATGCCGGTGGTTCGCACGAGCAGTACCGCGAGTACCTCTCCGCCGAGTGGCAGGCCGAGTTCGACGCCTGGCGCGGCGAGTACTCCAACCCCTTCCGCGATCTCCAGGACGACGGCCGGTCCCGCAACTGGGACGACGAGCGTCGGATCACCGACCTCGAGAAGGACGGCATCGTCGCCGAGGTCACCTTCCCGAACACCGTCCCGCCGTTCTTTCCCACCGGCGTGGTCATCGCCCGCGCCCCGTCGGACGCCGAGGACTACCGCCGCCGGTGGGAAGGACTGCGCGCGCACAACCGTTGGCTCGCCGACTGGTGCTCCCGGTTCCCCGAACGGCGTGCCGGCATCGGTCAGATCTTCCTCGACGACGTCGACGTGGCGATCGAGGAAGTCGAGTGGATCGACAACCACGGTCTGCGCGGCGGCGTCCTGATCCCGGGCATCCCCGACGACGCGCACATGCCGCCGTACTACTCCGACCACTACGACCGGCTCTGGGCCGTGTGCCAGGAGCGGGGCATCATCATCAACCACCACACGACCGGGACCGGCCTGCCCGACTACGGCAAGTACGCGAGTTCGACGATCCAGTGGATGATCGAGACCGCGTGGTACGCCCACCGGCCACTGTGGCAACTGCTCATGAGCGGGACCTTCGAACGGTTCCCGGAACTCAAGCTCGTGCTCACGGAGCAGGGCTGCGACTGGATCCCGCCGCTGCTGATGCAACTCGACGCCTTCCACATGCAGATGCAGAGTGGGCGGATCGGCGAGATGAACCTGAAGAACGACTCGGTCCTGCCGCTCACCCCGACGGAGTACTTCGAGCGCAACGTGTGGGTCGGCGTGAGCTTCCCCGGCATACGTGAGGCCAAGGCCTTGCGCCGGCTCGGGCTCCACAAGGTGATGTGGGGCGCCGACTACCCGCACAACGAGGGGACCTCACCCCATTCCCGGGCCAGCCTGCGCCGCACGTTCCACGACTGGACCCCCGAGGACCTCCGCCAGGTGCTCTCCGGTACCGCGGCCGAGATCTACGACTTCGATCTCTCGGTGTTGGACCCGATCGCGGCCGCCGGGGTGGGCCCCACGGTCGGTGACGTGTCCACGCCCCTGGACGAGATCCCCAAGAACGCGTTCAGCCCCGCTTTCTACCGCTGAGCGGCGCCCGTCGCTTCGATCTGCAGCGCGCGGCCATCGGTGACGATCATTCAATGGTCGGCCGCGCGCACCATGGGGTACCGCAACGACCATGACGGGGAGCGTTTTGGAACGGATCACGCGTTGGCTCGAGCGAATGAACGCGCTCGGTCGAACCTGGGCCACCCGCGCCTGGTCCACGGCTCGGGACCCGCTGCGCGTGCTGCCGATCCTTGCGGTCGTCGCTCTGCTCTTCATCGGGATCCCGTATACGGCGACCGGGTTGTCGCGCGTCGCGCGCGCCTCGATGCACTGGCGCGCCGAGTCGGGGGTGCAGTGGCACCGAACCGTCGGCACCGTGACGGGCGTGCGGGAGAACGACGGCTTGGTGGTCCGAGTGCAGTTCCGTGACGATCAGGATCACCGTCACGTGGCGAAGACGTACCTCGCCGACCCGTCGAAACGCTGGCTCACCATGCGGGTCCCGATCCGATTCGACCCGAATCACATCGACCACATCGAGATCGTCGGCTACTCGTACCGCGGGCCGGTCGCGGCCCTCCTCATCGCCGGTGCACCGCTGGGAGTGGGGATCGCGTCGTTGGTGCTCGCAGTCGGGCTCTGGCGGCGGCGCCGACTCGTGGCGGTGAGCGCGACTCCGATCGCCATCCTGCGCCGACCCATCACCCTCGGGCTCGCCATCCTCGTAGGCGGTATCGGTGCGTGGGCCGCGGGAACCGTGATCGAACGCGGATGGCGCGCGATCGCGTCGTCGACCGGACACCTGGTGAGCACCATCTTCGGCGACCTCCTCGGCGTGGTGGTGCCGGTGGTGGCGTTCGCGCTCGGCGCGCTCGTCACCGCGTGGCTCGCTCGTCACCGCCACCATGAGCAACATCACGGTTTGCTCTCGAGAGCCCACGGGCTGATCGACCGGGCCGCGGAAATGGTGCCCTCACCCGAGGACCTCGCGCCCCAGGACGACGTCGAGGTCCCCACCGGTCGTTGACCAGCTGCGACCTATCCGCCGGGTGCGATGGGATCCGCACGTAACCTGACTGCGGTGGGTATCCGGGATCCGTTCGAGCATCGGCGAAGGCGGCACGCGCCCGCGTCGCGCCCGCGAACCGTTCCCGCGCGGTCCGACGTCACCCTCGTGACATGCGCATCCTGCTCGTAGAAGACGACGAGGCGTTGGCCACGATGATGGAGGCCGCGCTGGCCTCGAATGGGCACTCGTCCGAGGTCGCTCACGACGGCCACTCGGCCCTCACCGCACGGGGCTACGACCTCGTGCTCCTCGACCTCGGGCTTCCCGATCTCGACGGCCGGGAGGTGTGCCGGGAGATCCGTCGCCGTGGTGACGACGTCCCCATCATGATGGTGACCGCTTCCGGGGACGAGTCGGATCGAGTGCTCGGGTTCGAGCTCGGCGCCGACGACTACCTCGTGAAACCGTTCAGCCTGCCCGAGCTGATGGCGCGGATCGGGGTGATCGAAAAGCGGTGCGGCCCGCACCGAGAACAACGCTCCATCCTGGACATCGGTCGACATGTACAGATCGACGTGCGCACCCGCCGAGTGCTGCTCGACGAGACCGAGGTGCACCTCACCCCCAAGGAATTCGACGTGCTGCGGTTCCTCTGCGAGGACCTCGGCGCGTCCTATCGCCGGAAGGACATCCTCGAGCACGTGTGGGGGGCGGAGTGGTTCGGTTCGACCAAGACGCTGGATACGCACGTGGCCGCGATTCGCAAGAAGCTGGCCGGCGGCCTGGTCGTGGTCGCATTGCGCGGCGTCGGGTTCCGCGTCGATGGGGTGGGGTGACGTGCAATCTGGTCGCACACGTGATGTCGTGCGCGGCGATGCGAGGATCTACATCCCGGCCGGAACCGGGATCTCCTGCCACACGGCAATGCGGTACGCAGTTGCGACGGCAGCGAGGAACTTCGGCGGCGTCAGGTAACCCAGTCGGAGGTCGTAGGTGTACGCCTTCGAGAGCCCGGTGACGATCGAACCGCTCGACACCGTCCCGACGGCACCCCGGTAGCGCTGCGCGATGGCGCCGTTGATCGTGAGCGTCCCGAGCGGCGCGCCGATCGCCGAGTTCTGGACTCGGAAACTGTGGTTCACCGAGAGGATGCCGCCGACGATCGAGGGGTTGCTGAACGTCGCGTTGCGGGCGGTCTCGCCGGGGAAGTTCGCCTGGAGGTTGCACGATGAACTGGAGCCACTCGAGCAGCTCACCGGGTGCCAGATCTCGGTGTAGTTGTTGGCGACGAGCCCGAGCAGGTCGGAGCCGGACGAACCGCCTTGATACGAGATGTTTCCGGTGATCTCGATGTTGTTGTCGGATGCGACGGTGAGCCGCCCCTTCAGCGTCCCCTCGATGAAGACGTCGCCGTTGCGACAGCCGTAGGTGGTGATGTCGTTCGCGATCGGCATGCCGAGGGGGTGCGCGACGCCGCTCACCGAATACGGGCATCCCGAGGTGTAGTTCGCGTCACCCCGCGATGACGGTACGGATTGGACGAAGATGACGCCGTTGCTCGGGATGTTGCCGGTGCCGTTGGTCGGACACGCGTTGTTCGTCTGACGCGAGAACGGGCTCTTCACCGTCATCTGCCCGCTCGAGAGCATTCGGATTCGGGTCGGTCCGGTGTAGAGGCATCCGCCGGCCCCCGCTGCGGTTTCGGCCTTGATCGCACTGTTGCTCGGCGGAATCGTCAACGGGGCGGCGTACTTCGGGTCGGACGCGTTCTGGAAGTTGGGATCGCTCGTCGGACAACCGTCGCGCCAACGCTGCCCACTCCCGGGGTTCCAACTCGTCGTCACATCACCCGCGAAGGTCGGTGTGCCGCACAGAAGGAGGGCGTCGTTCGTATGGAGCTTGCCGTTGATGACGTCGGCGCTCACGAACTGGATCGACGTGCAGTTGCTGTCCCGTCCTGCGTAGTAGTACTTCGCACAGGCGACCTGTGCTTCAGCCGGCGTGAACGGCGAGCCCGTGTAGGACGCCGGGTCGATGGTCTCGTAGTCGGTGAAATACAGGTAGTCGGTGAAGCCGCGCGGCCGGATGGTCGCGTAGACCGTCCGCTTGTCCGCGTTGACCCTGCCCGTCGAGGTGATCTTGATGGTGCCGTCGGAGGCCAGGGTGGACGTGTCGACGGTGTAGCGGTACTGACTGATTGTCGAACCACCACTGACGTTGGTGTAGCCGGTGAAGGCGGTGTTGCCGTCGGGAGGCAGGTTGGTGGCGCTGTAGTTGGAGTACGCCGCGTTTTCGTTGAGCCGGAACGTGTAGTCGTCGATGCCGGCTTCGGCCGCACCGAGCGCGGCGTTCCAGTCCTGGTCGTGGCGCGAGAGATGCTGGGAGCCGAGGCCGAACTCGACCGCGGCGATGCCCAACATGAGCATGGCCATCATCGCGAAGAGGACGGTGACGAGGGCCATGCCCTGCTCGGAACGGGGACGGATCAGTGGGAACATTTCTCATTCACCCTGTAGTGACCTGGTAGTCGACGTTCGGGAGGCGGACCTGGTTGACCAGGGTGACGCTGCGCACGGCGAGCGTTGTTTGTTTCCGGACGACCAGGGTGATCTGCACCGAGTAGACGATCTTGAGATCGGATGCCGAGAGCGGTGCGGTCAGCTGATTGCCGTCCACGTCGTAGTAGTTGAAGAGCGGTTGTGAGGTCGGGTTGGCCACGTAACGGCCCACGTAGCGCGCGGTCGCCGCGCCGGTGTACGTGTAGTCCGGCGGAGTCCACGGCAGGTCCGCATCTTTGGTCTCGGAGATCAAGATGTTGTCCGTCGTGATGTAGATGTGCATCTGCTTCGGTGGCGACGCGACGTTGTTCAGGTTCGCGTAGAAGGTGATCTCGCGCTTGTCCGCCAGGGTGAACGCGGCGGTGCCGGCCTTGAGCCGGACCGCAGTACGGATGTCCTTCGTGGTCACCGCCATCAGCGTGCGGGCTTCGCCCATGTCCGTGAAGCGCTGCTCGGTTGCTCCCAGCACGCTGGTCGTGCTCGACACCGCAGCAAAGATCGTGACCATGACGAGGCCGAGAAGACCGAGCGTGGTGATCATCTCGACCATGCTCGAACCGGCTTGGGACCGGCGTTTGCGTAGCCGGCGGATCATGGGATCACCAGGTTCACCGTGTTGGAGCTGTTCGAACGGGGATCCAGCACCAAGGTCGGGTTCCCGCCGGTGATGACTTTCCCCGGAACCTTGATGGTCCACGTTCCGTACGGCAACGCCACGCTCGCGGTGCCGGTCTTCCCCGGGAAGGTCGCGATGGTGTAGGTGACACCGCTCGGACAACCGGTGTCGGCCGCGTGTGTGGCCGTGACCGTGTCGGTGCCGTCGTTCGCGGATTGGGTGAAGTTGACGGTCACCGCGGGCAGCGTGATCGTGCCGTTCGTCAGCGCGTTCGGGTCGACGTTGAAGGCGTCGGCGCGTTGCGCGCCGGGCCAGTACGCGCCGCCGGTGGTCTTCAAGCCCTCGGGGTCGGCGTCGAGGCACGAACCGGCCCACGCCTCGTAGCCGTCGGAGAACGGATAGAGGCTGGCCAACGTCGTGAC